>JBKJRV010000024.1:0-14481 GCA_046593115.1 Gemmatimonadaceae bacterium | reverse complement strand
CCCCGAGGAGCGCGATGCGCGATGGGAGCTGGGTACCCAGCTCCCATCGCGCATCGCGCTCCTCGGGGCGCTGGCGCAGCCGCTCCCGCAGCTCCGTGACCCGCTTGTCGTAGTATCCGGTGTTGAAGTAGGCGATTTCGAGGTTACGCTGCGCGACCTGCATCTTCGAGTCGAGCTCGAGCGACTTCATGAACGCGCCGACCGACTCCTCGTACAGTCCCTTGTTGTAATAGAGAACCCCGAGGTTGTTGTGCGCGCCCGCGTCCGACGGATCGATGCGCCGCGCGAACGACCGAAGCACATCCCGGTCGCGTTGAGAGGTGAGGGAGGCGGCTGGCGCCGTGCCAGTCGCAAGCGCCCTGGGGGCGTCCGCCGGCGCGTTCGACGGCGCCACCGGCTGGGTCAACCCACCCTCACCGCGCGCAGAATCGCCTGCAGCGACTGGAAGTCCGGCAGGAGCAGGAAGAACCCGCGCAGATGCTCGTCGAGGTCCTTCATGTAGAACTCGCTCTCGACACAGAACACGTAATCGCGATCGCTGCCGAATTGCAGGTACGCCGTCGTCAGGACCGCCGAACTCATGTCGATCGCCAGGCTCGGAGGCGACGGCAGCAGCATGAGCCCCATGAAGTCGCTCAGCGCATTCATGTAGGCGCCGCTGAGAATGTTACCCGCCTCCTTGATAGCCGACTGCTCGAGCTCGCCCAGCTCCTTCGAAGAGCCCGCCGGACGACGCAGCATCAACTCGGACAGGCGGATGGCGGTCTGCTTGGGAAACACGAGCAGCGTGCGGCCGGTCAGGTCGCCGAGCATGTGCATCAGCACCGCCGCGACCGGCTCCTCGGGGCCGGCGATCTGCGTAGGGACCTCTTCCAGCGGGGCAATGTTGAGCTGCGGTACGCTGATCATGATGGTGCCGCCGGTCATCTGCGACAGTGCGGTGGCAGCATGACCGGCCCCGATGTTCGCCACTTCGCGAAGCGCGTCGAGCTGCCGTGCCGTGAGCGACCGAATATCGTCTACCATGAACACTCCATTAGAGGAGACTGCTGACGTCAATGATGAGTGCGGGGGCGCCATCACCCAGGATCGTGGCGCCGCTGAAGAGCGTAAGACCCTCTCGTACGGTATCGAACTGCTTCACCACCACTTCCTGCTGCCCAGCCAGATCGTCGACCATGAGTCCGGCTTTCTTGTCGCCCACCTCCAAGATGACCACTTGCTGCCTCCGGCCGTTAGCGGCCTCGAGCCGCATGAGCGACCGGAGCCGGATCAGCGGCAGCACTTCTTCGCGCAGGACGAGCACTTCCCTTCCCTTGATCGTTCGCAGATCGGGAGGACGAAAGTCCACCGTCTCGTTCACGTGCGTCAACGGGATGGCGTACAATTCCTCGCCGACTCGTGCGAGGAGTGCGCGAACGATCGCCAGCGTCAGCGGCAGCCGAAAGGTGACGCTCGTACCCTGACCCGGCACGGAACGGATCTCCACCGAGCCGCCCAGCGCTCGAACCCGGTTCTGAACCGCATCGATCCCCACACCACGCCCCGAAATATCGGTCACCTTCTCGGCCGTTGAGAAGCCCGGTCGGGAGATGAGCCGCAGCAGCTCCTCATCGGCTATTTCCGTCTTCGACGGATCGAGGAGGTTCATCTCCTGCGCCCGCTTCAGGACGCGACCGCGGTCGATACCGCGGCCATCGTCGGCCACACGAATGAGCACCGCGGAGCGGTCGCGCATGGCGCTCAGCGTCAGCCGTCCCGTGGGCGACTTCCCGAGCGCGGTTCGCGTTTCCGGCGTTTCTATGCCGTGGTCGATCGCATTGCGCAACAGGTGCACGATGGGATCGCCGATCTCGTCGAGCATCGAGCGATCGAGCTCGATCTCCTTGCCCTCCACCGAAAAGTCCACGCGCTTCTCGAGCTGTCGGGCTGCGTCGCGCACCAATCGCGGAAAGCGGTCGAACACCTGCCAGACGGGCACCATGCGGCTCGTCATGATCTCGTCCTGAAGGCCCGAGATCAGTCGCGACGCCTGCGACACACTTTCGTCGAGCGCCGGCTGGCCGAGTGTGCCGGCGAGCTGCGTCAGCCGGCCCCGCGTGATCACCAGTTCCCCAATGAGGTTCATCAGCGAATCCAGTCGCCGCAGATCGATGCGGACGCTTCGCTGCTGCTGCTTGATGGCCGGCTCTGCCGGCGCAATTTCCGACAGCTGCGGTGTGCCGGAAGGCGTCATGCGATGCACCGCAGCCGGCGTCGGCGCAACGCGTGGCTCCACCCTCGTCCCGCCCACGAGGATCTCCGCGACATCACCCGCCAGTCCGATCACGCGCTCGATCTCCGCGACGTCGACACGTGGAACGAGCCGCACCGCGAAATCATTGCCGAACTGGTCGGCCTGCAACGACTCCAGCGGTGGTGACACCGCGATCACCTGCCCGAGCGATTTCGCTTTCTGCGCGATCAGATAGGCGCGTACCCCACGGAGCGGCGTACCCTCGTTCAGACGGACGCGAATGAGCATCCCTTCGCCCGCTGGTTCGGCCGCAGTCCACGCGGGTGCGGTCACGGCCGCTTCGATCTCCGCGGTGTGAACAACATCCCGCGCGGCAGTTGGTCGGTTTCCGAGATCCCTCACGCGCTCGACTACCGCCGCGACATCGATCTCCTCGACCCGCCCAGCCACTGACAGCTCGATGGAGGCTTCGAGCGCGTCAGCAGCCGCGAAGAGTGTGTCCATGATGGGACCGTTCACCGACCGCTCGCCCTTGCGCACCTTGTCGAGCAGTGTCTCGAGCTCGTGGGAGAGCTCCGCCACGGCGGTGTAGCCCATCGTGGCGCTCATGCCCTTGACGGTATGGACCGCGCGGAAGATGGCGCCTACGGCTTCAGCACTTCCCGACGTGCGCTCGAGTTCCAGCAGGGAATGATTGATCGCCGAGAGATGCTCGCGGCTCTCGGTGAGAAACAGGTCAGCGTAACGAGAGACGTCCATCGGCGACGGGGAGGCGGGCAGCGAGGGCGCGGGTCGGCGTGCTGCCTACCCGCCTCCGCTGTCCGGTGGCCTCAACCCAGAACCCGCTGCACCGCCTCCAGCACGCGGCTCGGCTGGAAAGGCTTGACGACAAAATCCTTCGCGCCAGCCTGAATGGCCTCGACGACCAGCGCCTGTTGTCCCATGGCGCTGCACATCAGGACCTTCGCGTTCGGATCGAACTTGGTGATCTCCCGGACCGCATCGATCCCGCCCATGTCGGGCATGACGATATCCATGGTGACCAGATCGGGCTTGAGCTGCTTGTACTTCTCGACCGCCTGCAGCCCTGTTTCCGCCTCCCCCACAATCTCGAATCCCGCCTGTTGCAGAATGTCGCCGACCATGGTGCGCATGAAGATAGCGTCGTCGCAGATCAGTACGGTGTGACTCAACGGTCCCCCAATTTTGTGATGGCTCCCGACACTCACGCTCCAGGAAGCGCTCCTGCGGGACAAGCTATCAGAGCAGTATTTGTCCCACCAGCTTCGCCACATCGAGCACCACCACGACCGAGCCGTCGAGATGCCCCATTCCCTTGACGATTCCACGGACGTTCTCGCCACCGATCAGGGCTTCGGCGCCCACCTCCATACGCTCGGTCTCCAGCGGCTGCACGTCCATCACTTCATCCACTTCGAATCCCATGCACTGCGATCCGTGCTCCACGAGAATAATGGATCCATCAATCCGCGACTCCTCGCTCACCCCGAGCCGGCGGCCGAGGTGCACTACCGTCATGATCGTCCCGCGCAGATTGATGAGCCCCGACACATACGCTGGCGCGCCGGGCAGTCGCGTCGCACGACGAACGGGTACGATCTCCCGCACTTCCCTCAGGCTGCAGCCGTAAATGCGCGATGCCAGCCTGAAGAGCAGCACCCGCGCGTCAGCGACGTCGCCAACCGCCTGGTCAGTCATCGTCCTGATAGAAGCCAAAATAGTCCAGCGGATCGGCGTGCGCCAATAATTCCGGCATCTCCGCCATGGTCGCCAGGGACCGCTGAAGGTCCTCCGGAAGTGGCGACCGAATGTCGAGACGCTCTCCGCTGACCGGATGGTGGAACCTCAGGCGCGCGGCATGGAGAAAGTGGCGCTTGGCCTGAAGCGCAACAAGCCGGCGGCCCCCGCCACCACCGTAGACATCGTCGCCGACGACCGGATGGCCGATCGAAGCAAGATGCACGCGAATCTGATGCGTGCGCCCGGTGAGCAGCTGCGCCCGGAGCAGGTCGCCAGCGTCGAAGCGAGCGAGACGCACGAAATCTGTCGTCGCCGAGCGACCTTCGGGAGACACGGCCATCTTCGTCCGGTCGCGCGGATCGCGAGCCAGCGGGCGATCGACCTGCATGCGCTCGGTTTCGATGTGCCCCCACGAGACCGTTGCATATCGCCTGGTGATGCGTCTCGCCGCCATCGCGGCACTCAGCAGCCGGTGGACGCGATCGTTTTTTGCGACCAGCAGCAGCCCCGAGGTGTCCTTGTCGAGCCGGTGCACGATGCCGGCGCGCTCCGCACCGCCGGTATTGGACAGCTCGCCGCCGCGCCCCATCAGCGCGTTCACCAGCGTCCCCGTCCAGTTGCCGGGCGCCGGGTGCACAACCATCCCCGCCGCCTTGTCCACGATGAGCAGGTCGTCATCCTCGTGGACAATCTTGAGGGGAATCGATTCCGGCTGCACATCGCGACCCGGCGCCGGTGGAATATCGACGTCCACGGATTCGCCGGCTTCGAGGCGATAGCTCGCTTTCTCGCGCCGGCCCGCGACGGTCACGTTCCCGTTCGCGATCAGCGTCGCTGCCTTCGTACGGGAAAGACCGCACTGTTCGGCAACGAGCGAATCGAGCCGCCGGTCGCCGCCCTCTTCGAGCTGGAAGGTGACTCGGCTCGTCAGGTGGCTTCGCTCGACCCGGTAGACAGGGGCGGCGGCGTGGCGGCGGCCGCGGCCGCCGCAGCTTCCCGGTCTTCACCCCAGAGCACCCACGCCAGCAGGAACGCACCGGTGCTTACGGCCATGTCGGCAATGTTGAACGTCGGCCACCGCATGTCCCCAATGCCGACATCGATGAAATCCACGACACCCGCTGCTCCGCGCAAGCGATCGAGCAGGTTGCCGACGGCACCGCCTGTCACCAGGGCGAGCGCCAGCAGACGGGGTTTGTCACCGGGCGTCGTCTGGCGAAAGAGCTGCCACAGGATGACGAGCGCGACGAGCGTCAGCGCCGTGAAGATCCACCGCGAATAGGGTCCGAGATGCAGACCGAAGGCTGCGCCGGGATTGTAGACCAGCGTCCACCGAAGCCAGTCGCCGATCACCTCGTGCGGCACGCGCCGAGGCATCAGATGCTCCACCGCGATGCGCTTGGTGATGATATCGGCGACCAGGATGACCCCGATCACCCACCAGAAGAGCCGTTGATCAGCTCTGCTTCTTTCCATCTTCCTCTTTCTGCTTGCAGGTGATGCACAAGCGTGCGTGCGGCAGCGCGTCGAGCCGATCGAAATCGATATCCTCACCGCACGAATGGCACTGCCCGAACGTCTCGGGTGATCGATACAGCCGCCGCAGCGCCTCGTCGATATGCCAGAGGAAGCGTCCTTCCTGACTGGCGAAGAGGAACGCTTTCTCGCGCTCCATGGCGTCGGTGCCCTGATCCGCCATGTGAAAAGAGTAGGAGCTCAGGTCGCCATCGGCGCCCTGCAGCGACGCGCTGAACGTCTCGTCGTAGTGGCCCAGCTCCTTCAGCACCCGCTTTCGCTCCTCGAGAAGCCGCTTCTCGAAATGCGTGAGTGACTTCTTGGGCATTGCTTTCGACTTCTTCGTGCTGGCTGATGACGATGGCATCGCTACTGAATCCTGTTTAAGGCAATGCGGACACTCAACCCATCCAGCTCGAGGTCCTGCACCGCAGTTGACTGGCCGAGCTCGCTTTCAACGATCTCGCTCGCCAGCACTTCACCGGCCACCCATTCCCGCATTTCGCGCAGCGCCGCGCGCACCTCATCCGAGCCCGTGACCGCGAGCACGATGCGGTCACTAACCAACAGTCCGGCTTCCTTCCGCATCCTCTGCACCCGGCTGACGAGCTCTCGTGCCAGCCCCTCGCGACGCAGCTCCGGCGAAATTGCTGGATCGATCGCCGCAAAGAAACCGGCCTCTTCCTTGACGGCCAACGACCCCGACGCACCGCGAATAATAATCAAATCGTCCCTGTCGAGTTTTCTGGATACCCCTTCCACCTCCAGATGGACTTCCTCCCCGCGCTCGAAGCCGCGAAGCGTCTCACCCGACAGTGCCGACGCCGCCTCCGCGGCCCGGGGTGTCAGCTTGCCGAACTTCTTTCCAAGCGTCCTGAAGTTCGCCTTTGCCTGCAGAGAAACAAGTGTATCGGCGTTTGAGGCCAACTCGACGCGCTTGACGTTCAATTCCGATGCAAGAAGGGGAAAGAGCGTCTCAAGCGCCACACGATCCCCGTTGGGAACGACGCACACCATTCGGTCCAGGGGCTGCCGTACCTTGATGCCCGCGTCTTCCCGCGCCGCTCGGCCCAGCCTCGCCAGCTCCCGGATCTGTGACATCGCACGTTCGGTGTCGACGTCGATGCGGTGCCGGGAGGGGCGCCCGAACTCGGCCAGATGGACGGAGGTGCCGGTCAGCTCGCGATGCATCCAGTCGCTGACGAAGGGCGTGAACGGAGCGAGCAGACGACAGGTGCTGACGAGCACCTCGTGGAGCGTCGCGAACGCGGCGCGGTTGTCGTCCCCCTCGACATCATAGAATCGCGCGCGGCTCTGGCGGACATACCAGTTCGAGACGTCATCGACGACGAACTGCATCACTTCGCGCGCGGCCAGTGTGGCGTCGTATTCATCGAGCAGATTGTCGACGGTGCGCTCGACGGAGCTCAGGCGCGACAGGACCCAGCGATCGATGGCCGGCCGTGCCTCCGGCGCCGGATCGACCTCCGACGGCGACCAGCCAAAATTCGCCATCTGCGCGAAGATGCCGCTGTACACATTCTTGAACGTCAGCAGAAAGCGGCCGACGGTCTCGCGGATGGCGTCTTCGTCGAAGCGGCGCGGCACCCACACCTGGCTGCTCGAGATCAGAAACAGGCGGACCGCATCCGCACCATGCCGCGACACCACGGCCCATGGTTCGGCGATATTGCCGCGCGACTTGGACATCTTCTGACCGTTCGCGTCGAGAACCATGTCGTTGACGAGCACGGCCCGATACGGCGCGGCGCCCGCGCTCGTGGAGCGCGTCCCGGGCATCACATTGTTCGGCAGGGCATCGCCCAGTCCGGCCGCGATCGCCAGCAGCGAATAAAACCAGCCGCGGGTCTGATCAACGCCCTCGGCGATGAAGTCCGCCGGATAGCTGCGCTCGAGGACATCCCGATTCTCGAATGGATAGTGCCACTGGGCAAACGGCATCGAGCCGGAATCGAACCACGTATCAATGACTTCGGGAACGCGGCGCATGGTGCCTGCGCAGCCATCGCCTGCGTGCTCACAAGGAAACGAGTGCGCATCGATGAACGGCTTGTGTGGATCGAACGTGTCGCCAAGTGGTCCAACGCGGGCCGCGAGCTCCGCGAAACTGCCGATGGCGACGACGTGATCCGTGTCGGCGTCGCACACCCACAGTGGCAGCGGCGTCCCCCAGTACCGGTCGCGTGAGATCGCCCAGTCGATGTTGTTCTTCAACCATTCGCCGAAGCGACCTTCGCCAACCTCGGGCGGATGCCACGCCACGCGTGCGTTGCGCGCGAGCATGTCATTCCGGTATTCGGTCGTCCGGATGAACCATGACCCGCGCGCGTAATACAGCAGCGGCGTCCCACAGCGCCAGCAGTGCGGATACGAGTGCGTCAGCTTTCCTGCTTTCCACAGCACGTCGCGACGCTTCAGCTCCTCGATGATCAGCGCGTCCGCATCCTTCACGAATTTGCCGCCGACCAGTGGCAGTTCGGCAGGAAATTCGCCGCGCGCGTTCACCGGCTGGAGAAACGCGAGGCCGCGCCGCTTACCGGCGGCGTAGTCATCCGCGCCGAACGCGGGCGACATATGGACGACGCCGGTGCCGTCGTCGGCAGACACGAAGTCTTCCGCGATGATGATTTCGTGCTCGCCCTCGTCGTACGCCACCCAGTCGAGGGGCCGGCGATAGCGGAGTCCCTCCAGCTCGGCGCCCTTGAACGTCGCAACTGTCTCCCAGCGGCTGGCGGCGTCATCACCGAGCACGGCGTTCATGCGCGACGCAGCGAGGATGACGGTGCGCGGATCCTTGCCATCGCGTTTCCGGAGCTCGACGTAGTCGAGATCGGGATGGACGGCGAGGGCGGCGTTTGAGACGAGGGTCCACGGGGTGGTGGTCCAGACGAGAATGCGCCGGTCGGGGACGGTTTGGTTGCGCGATTGTCCGCTCGAGAGACCAGATTGTGTTACGGGGGGGGGCCCCCACGTCTCACCGGTGAGCGTCAGCGCGAGGTAGACACTGGGATCCTCAACATCCTCGTACCCCTGCGCCACTTCGTGGCTCGACAGCGTCGTCCCGCACCGCGGGCAATACGGCAGAATCTTGTGGCCGCGCGCGAGCAGACCCTTGTCAAACAGGGTCTTCAGCGCCCACCACACACTCTCCACGTAATTGTTGCTGTACGTGACGTAGGCGTTCTCGTAATCGAGCCAATAGCCAATCCGCTCACTCAGACTCTTCCACTCCGCCTGGTACTTCCACACACTTTCCCGACAGAGCTGGTTGAAACGCTCGACACCAATCGCGTCGATCTGCTGCTTGCCACTGATCCCGAGCTGCTTCTCGACCTCGATCTCCACCGGCAGACCGTGCGTGTCCCAACCGCCCTTTCGCGCCACGTGAAATCCCTTCATGGCCCGGTGACGGCAGAACAAATCCTTCAGCGTCCTCGCGAACACGTGATGGATGCCAGGCCGCCCGTTGGCCGTCGGGGGGCCCTCGAAGAACACGAACTCAGGCCCGCCCTCTGTGGCTCGGAGCGTCTGTGCAAAGAGATCCTCGTCGGCCCACCGGGCCAGCAGCTCCTGCTCCATCTCGTCAGCCGAACGATCCGGCGGCAGCAGCCGAAAGCGCGGCTGCGTTTCTCCGGCGACCGTCACTGGACGCGGACTCGTTCGGGAAGCGCGACGGCTGCGCCAGGCGAGGACTGCTTCACAGCCGCTCCACTACCCCACGCACCAGAGCGCTCAGACTGGGCTCGGCGCCCGTCGCCACCGCGATGATCTTCTCCACCGTTGCCGGCTCGAGCGCATCGGGCAGACACTGGTCGGTGATGATGGAAATGCCCAGGACACGCATGCCGCCGTGCACCGCGACCGTCACCTCGGGCACGGTGGACATACCAACCACATCAGCACCGATGCCGCGCAGAAAACGATACTCCGCGCGGGTCTCCAGATTGGGGCCAGCCACAGCGACGTATACGCCTTCGCGCAAGGCAATGCCCTGCTCGCGCGCCACCGTCCGCGCCAGCGCCCGGAGCTGCGCATCGTACGGGTCGGACATGTCGGGAAAGCGAGGTCCGAGCCGGTCATCATTGGGACCGATGAGTGGGCTGTCACCGAGCAGATTGATGTGATCCGCGATGAGCATCAGATCGCCGGGCTGCCACAGCGGATGCATGCCGCCGCAGGCGTTTGACACGATCAGATTCCTGACGCCGAGCGCCCGCATGACGCGCACGGGATACGTCACCTGCTGCAGCGAATATCCCTCGTAGCGATGAAAACGTCCCTGCATCGCGATGACGATCCTGCCACCCAGCGTACCACACAGCAGGCGTCCGGAATGCGTCTCCACCGTTGACAGTGGAAAACCCGGAATGTCCGAGTACTCGATGGTTGTCGTGACCGCGATCTGTGATGCGAGGCCGCCGAGTCCGGTACCGAGGATGATTCCGGCGACCGGCGTGTCCGGAAAGCGCGAGCGCACGACGCTTGCCGCGCGCTCGATACCCTCAACCGTGTGTTCCGCTGTCGCGTGCTCTGCCGGCTTCACTCGCGAACGAGGGAGTCGAGCCACGCAGGCGTGTTCGCATGACGTCTGGCGTCATGACCTTCCTGAGTCAGGGGCGGTGGTCCTGCCGGCGGTCCCGCGTTCTCCGACGCCGCGATCTCCGACAACTGCCGCTCGGCCATCGCACGGAGTTGCGACAGGTAGCTTCGACGCACGCGATCGAGCTGTTCGATCTGCTCGGCCAGCCGCCGGATCTCTCCACGCGTGGCCTCGAGGAGGCGGTCCCCTTCCGCGCGTGCCTCGCGCAGGATCAGCTGCGATTCGCGCTCGGCCTGCTCACGGATCTCGGCGCGTAGCTGCTGGGCCGACACGAGTGCCTCGTTCAGTGCCTTGTCGCGCTCGCGGAACGCACGCAACTGCTCGTGAAAGCCCTTGGCCTTTCCATCGAGATCCTGATTCAACCGCGTCAGCCGATCCAGCTCCTCTGCGACCTGCTCGCGGAACTGATCGACACGCGCCTTGTCGTATCCGCGCAACGCACTGCCGAAGTCATAGCGCCGGACGTCGAGCGGTGTCAGGTGAAAGGATTCGTCGATCATGTGGGTCTCACTCCGAACAGGAGAGTTCCGAGGCGAACGCACGTCGCGCCTTCCTCGACTGCAATCTCGTAATCACCCGACATTCCCATCGACAGCTCGATTGCCGCGTGTCCGGCTGCAACAAGCTGCGCTCGTACCCCGCGCGCTGCGGAGAAGACTTCCCGCAGCCGTCCTTCCGCCGCATCGAAGGGAGCCATCGTCATCACTCCGCAAATGCGGATGCCACTCATTTCGACGAGCCTGGCAGCCACTTCGCCCATCTCGGACGGCTCAAAACCGCCCTTGGTTTCCTCACCTGCGACATTCACCTGCACCAGCATGTCGACCGCACGCTCACTCTCACGCGCTGCGGCGTCCACAGCCTCCGCGAGACGCAGACTGTCGAGCGAATGCACCAGATCGAATTCGGGAAGGTGCTTCAGCTTGTTTCTCTGCAGATGGCCAATCAGATGCCACCGCACAGGCGCATCGATCGCTCGTTTCTTCGCGATCGCTTCCTGCACCCGATTCTCACCCACATCCGTCAGGCCGGCCTGCCACGACGCAGTGACTGCCTCGGTGCCGAAGGTCTTCGTTACGGCAATGATGCGAACCTGCTGGCCATGCCCTCCGCGCACCGCGGCGGCGTCGATCCGGCCTCGAACTTCCGCCACCCGTTCTGGAAGGTCGAGAAAACGCATAAGGCACCAAGCTATCGGAAGTTACACGTTGAATCAAGTGAATCGGCGGAGGCCTTTCGGGTGGCCGATTCCCGGGCGAAACGTGGGCAAGCGAGCAGACCCGCCATGTACCGCTCGGTGGACGTCAGTCGCCTCCAGACCGCCGGCGCCAGAGGCTCGGCCAGCTTCAGCAAGGCGGCCTGATCGGCTGCGCTGAGACTCGAGGCCTGGACGGCCAGTGCGAGGTCGACCGATCGCAACTGCAGGGTGACCGACCGTGCCATGCTGTCGGACTCGACCCACACCCAACCGCGAAGTACGCGCAATTCGCCGAGCGCGGCGCGCTCCGAGGGGGAGACGGAGACGGCCGCGGCAACCGGCCGCCCCTGACGCCGCGCATCGTGTGCGAGCTCACTCATCGTCGCCGAAAGGCCCCGCCACTCCGTGGGTCCTCTGAGGCCGTGTCGCCGGTCTATTTCGGCCAGATACCAGTCGGCCGGGAGTATGGGGATCGTGAGCACGCTGACGTCCGGTCGAAAACGCTCTACCTGCTGCAGATACCACAATGGATAGCTGTCGTTGTCGCCGGCAACGAAGAGCACCGCGCGTTCGGGTGCGGACGCGAGCAGTGCCTGCGCTGCACGCCGCGCGAGTGAAGCGGAGGGTTCGCTGCGCCGTTCCACGGCCTGCCAGTTCAGCGCAATGGGCAAGCATGCCACTCCGACCATGCCGGCTCTTTCGAGCAGACGACGCCGGGGGGGGGTCGTCCACCGCCTGAAATTCGACGTACGCCGCCATAGCTCAGCGGCACCCATCGCGATCCAGATTCCCCACGCCCAGAAAGCCAGCACGAAGAAATAATCGCGTTCCCGCGCCTCGTGCGGCGCGCTGTCGGGGAGGATGCCCCACCCGATTGACGGACCGGCCTTCAGATTCAGATAGACCATCACGCCAAGGCTGCCCGAGAGCAGAAGCGCGAGTACGGCGCGCCAGCGTCGCGGATCGACTCGGCGATGTGCGGCCGATCCAAGAATGCCGAGTGCGAGCCCGGCGATGGTGAAAAGACCGCGGGCGGTCGAGATCGGCGGGTGGGGGGCCAGCGACAAGGCAATCTGCCAATCGAAGTACTGTAGCATGTTGGCGGCTTGCATCCACACCGGCGCCTGCCTCGGCCACATGGGAGCGGCTGAGTACTGCTCGCGAGTCACTACGGCCATCCAGCTTTCGAGCGCGCCCGGGTCTCCCTGATTGATGCCCGGATCGTGGGGCGCGCGAACGATCATGAATGCGAGCACGGTAAACGCGATCACGATGGCGACGATGATCGACGATGCTCTCCAACCCGGACTCTGTCGCTCCAGTGTCAGACCGGCGCCAAGGGTAGCGAGCCCCAGGACGGCCATGACGATCGACATGCCGCTCATCGCGACAGCCAGCATGACGACCGCAACGAGGATAATCGCCCAGGACCACCGCCAGTTGGGGAAACGTCTCTGGAGCCAGAGCGGCAGGAGTTGGCTCGACGCGACTTCAGGAGTCCGGGCGATGCCGGAAATCCGTTCGCTTGCGAGGATAATTGCCGCCGGCGCGGCGACCAGTGCGCTCAGGTGCAGGGGCACAGCAAGCGCGATGAGATAACCGGTGAGCACCAGCCAGCGCCAACTGCCCTGCGATCCTGCCTGTTCCCCAGCGTCGATCATCAGCATCGAGAGCAGCAACGACAGCGCATAGACCTCTGTCTCGGTCGCATTGAGCCATGCCGTCGACATCGTTCCGGCGACGACCGCAGCGGCCACCGCTATCCACCGATCGCTCGTGCTGCGAAACACCAGGTGCGCCGTGATCGCCCCAGACAGCGCGGTGCACACCGCCGACAGGATGTTGAGGGCGAGCGCGGAGCCCAGGAATCCCAGCGCGGTCGTCCACGTTTTTCCGAGCAGGATGTACAGCGGGGTGCCGGGCGGGTGCGGGATGCCGAGTGTATGCACGGCGGCGATGAACTCTCCGGCATCCCAGAACGTCACGCCCGGCGCCAGCGAAGCGAGGTACACCATCATGAGCACCGTCGCCGCGACCGCCGGCGATTTCCACTCCCTCGCCGGTGACAGCGCGGATGGCGCCGGATCGGATATGATCCGTGACAGCGCGGATGGCGCTGGATCGGATATCATCCGTGACAGCGCGGATAGCGCCGGCTCGGATATCATCCCGGACCTGTTGCCCCCTCGCCCCGCACGATGGCCCACGCGACATCGAGCCCCTGTCGTGCGGGACCAACGTCATGAACGCGGAAGACGCGCGCGCCGCGAGCCAGCGCCGCGACCGCCGCGCCAACGCTTCCATGCACGCGCTCCGCTGCATTCGTCACACCGGTAATCTCTCCGATAAACCGCTTGCGCGACACACCGACGTAAACGGGGAGACCCCAGGCGGCCAGACGCGGAAGTCCCGCGAGCATCGCGAGTGAGTGCTCGGTCCGCTTGGCGAAGCCGATGCCCGGATCGACCGCAATGGCACGACGCTCGACCCCGCCCTGCTCCGCCACCCGTACGCACGCCTGCAGCTCGTCCAGTATTTCGCCAACGGGATCACCGCCATACTTCGCCGACTCGTATGTGCCCATGTCGCTCACACCGCCGCGAGAGTGCATGAGCACGACCCCAGCCCGGTGACGTGAGCAGACCTCGGCCATCGCCGGGTCGAGACGAAAGCCGGAAACATCATTCACGATGTGAACGCCGGCCTGCAGGGCGCGATCGGCCACTTCGCTCTTCACGGTGTCGATGGAGAGCACAGCATCGGGATGTGTACCAACCAGTGCCTCGATGACTGGCACCACGCGCGCGATCTCCTCACTCACGGACACCGGGCTCGCGCCCTGGGGCCTCGTGGACTCACCACCGATGTCGATGATGTCGGCGCCCTGAGCGAGCATGTGCCGAGCGTGCGCCAGCGCCGCACTCGGCGATACGAAACGACCCCCGTCGCTGAAACTGTCGGGGGTGACGTTCAGGATGCCGGCGACAATCGGCCTGTCGAGCACGATGATCTGCCCGCGAACGTGCCAGTGCATCAGGAGAGGCTTATTCGTGCGTGGTGGGTGCGTGTGCCTGGTGCGTGCTGCGTGCTACGTGCTGCGTTGAAAAAAAGCCCGGAATCCTCACGAAGGTTTCCCGGGCCTTTTACGCA
>JBKJRV010000451.1:0-6121 GCA_046593115.1 Gemmatimonadaceae bacterium | reverse complement strand
CCTCTCCGGAACCGCGTCCACCCCACTGTAGCCGGAAGAGCTCATCCAGATCGAGGAGCGCGAGCACTTCGTCGATCGGGATATCCCGGAGTATGCGCGCCCCGTAGAACGGAGCCGCCGGCACCGTGACGTCGGTACGCACATTACTTCGGCGCGTGTGATCGGAGCCCCCGGCGATGTCCTTGCCCACCGTTGTGTGCAGAAACACATCGTTGCGGGCGGAATCGAGGTTCTGCCGGGTGAACGGTTCCCGTCGCGCCGAATCCTGGAGAGCTTCGATGGTATCCAGCCCTTCGAAGGCGTCCTTGCAGTAGAACACCCCTGGAGCGTATGGGCGCTCACCCTCGATGAACATCGCGCGTCGCCCAAAGCGACGGTTGATCGCGGCGCCTCCGATGAGGACCGGGAAGGTCAGTCCGCGACGGTCGAGCTCCTGCACGCAGAGCGGCATCTGCTTCGACGTGGAGACCAGTAGCGCGGAAAGGCCGATCGCGTCGGCACCCACCTCCACTGCCTTGTCGATGATCGTGTTCACCGGCACCTGCTTGCCCAGGTCGAATACGGTGTAGCCGTTATTGGAGAGGATCGTGTTGACGAGCGACTTGCCGATGTCGTGCACGTCACCGTACACGGTCGCGAGGACGACCTTGCCCTTTGTATAGCCTTCCTTCTTCTCCAGAAACTGTTCGAGGTGCTTCACCGCGCGCTTCATGACTTCGGCGCTCTGCAGCACGAATGGCAGAATGAGCTCGCCGGCCCCGAACCGGTCTCCCACATCCTTCATCGCCGGAAGCAGGACTTCGTTCAGCAGCTGCACCGGACGGTCGCGCACGCCGGCTTCGTCGAGCAGCGCCTCGATGCCTTCCTTCTTTCGATGGAGGATCTTCCAGTGAATGGCATCAGCCGGAGACATCGTCGCCGTTGGATCCTCGGGACCGCTTGACTGCTGCGCGCTGCCTGATGTCTTCTGGAAGTGGTCGATGAACAGTTGCAGCGCGTCGTTGCGCTTGTTGAACACCAGGTCATCCGCCAGCACGCGCTCTTCGGCCGATATTTCCATATACGGCCTGACGTGAGCGGGGTTGATGATGGCAGCGTCGAGCCCCGCCAGAACGCAGTGATGCAGAAAGACCGAATTGAGGACCGCGCGCGCGTCGAGACCGAGCCCGAAGCTGACGTTCGACACTCCGAGGATCGTAAAGACGCCGGGAAGCTCGCGCTTGATGAGGCGAATGCCTTCGATGGTCTCCGTTGCGGAGTCAATCCACTCCGCGTCGCCGGTGGCGAGCGTGAAGGTGAGCGCGTCGAAGATCAGATCCCCGGAGTGCAGTCCGTATTCGTTGACCGCGATGTCGTGGATCGTGCGCGCGATCGCGAGCTTCCGCGCGCGCGTCTTCGCCATGCCGATTTCGTCAATGGTGAGCGCGACCACCGCGGCCCCGTACTTTTTCACGATCGGCAGCACGGTCTCGATGCGCTGACGGCCATTCTCCATGTTGATGGAATTGACGATCGCGCGTCCGGGCGTGTGCTGCAGCGCCTTCTCGATGACATTGGCTTCCGTCGAGTCGATCATGAGCGGCGTTTCCACCGACATCGACAACAGCTTCACCACCTTCGCCATCTGCTCGGCTTCGTCGGCTCGCTCAGTGAGGGCCACGCAGACGTCGAGGACGTGGGCGCCCGACTCAACCTGTTCGCGTGCGACCGCGAGAATGCCATCGTAGTCGTCGGCCAGGAGCAGCCGCTTGATCTTGCGGGAACCCTGGGAGTTTACCCGCTCACCGACCAGCAGCGGCGGTGGATCCTGGTGGAGCGTGATGGCGCGCATGGCCGACGACACGCGCGGGACAGCCTGTTGCGTGCTGCGTGCTGCGTGATGCGCCCCCTCATGGCCGCGGACGGCCTTCACGATGGCGTCGAGGTGTTCGGGGGTGGTGCCGCAGCAACCGCCAACGACGCGAACGCCAAAGTCGCGAACGAACTCGCGGATGTTCTCCGCCATTGGACCCGGCTCGAGCGGATAGATTGCGTCGCCAGTCCCGGTGTTGAGCGGGAGGCCGGCGTTGGGAATGACCGAGATCGGCAGCCGGGAATGCTCGGTGAGATAGCGCACCGGCTCGCGCATGTGCTCCGGGCCGGTAGAGCAGTTCATGCCGATAATGTCCACCGGGAGCGCTTCGAGCGTCGTCATTGCGCTCGCAATGTCGGTACCGAGGAGCATGCGACCGCTGGTATCCAGCGTGACCTGTGCCTGGATCGGGACGCGGCGTCCGATCTCGGCGAAAAGACGCTCGAAGCCCGCAATCGCGGCCTTCAGCTCGAGGATGTCCTGCGTCGTCTCCGGGAGAAGAACATCTACGCCGCCTTCGACGAGATACTTCGCCTGGATGTAGAAGTTCTCAGCCAACTCGTCGAATGTGATGTTCGACAAAGTGGGATCGCTTGATGACGGGAGCATGCCCGTAGGGCCCATGGAGCCTGCAACGAACCGCGGGCGGTCGGGCGTGGAGTACTTGTCACACGCCTCGCGGGCGAGACGGGCAGCAGCGATGTTGATGTCCCGTGCCTTGTCTTTCAGGCCCCACTCGGCGAGGCGATGCGGCGTTGACTGGAATGTGCAGGTCTCGACGACGTCGCAGCCGACCGCGAGGAAGGACTCGTGAATGCTTCGGATGACATCGGGTCGGGTCAGCACCAGATTGTCATTGCACCCCTCCAGCGACTTTCCGCCGAAGTCGTCCGCCGTGAGGTGATATCGCTGAATGCTCGTGCCCATCGCGCCGTCGTAGATCAGGACACGCTGCGCGAGTGCTTTCAGGAAGGGCGAAGTGGATCGAGTGTCTTCTGGTGTGGAGATCATGACCGATAAAAAAAGGCCCGCGCGCAAAAAGCGCCGGGCCGGCGCTTTAGCGTTTGTTTAACGTGGCCGCAATTTGCCTGAAAATTGCCACGGACGGTTGTGCGCGAAGGTTACGGTGAGGAACGGTGGAAGGGAAGAGGGCTCAGCGATATTGCCGCACAGGTGGGTCTGTGGCAGTGTGGAATCATGCTCAGGAATTACGTTCTCTGATTCGCCCATCGTCGCAACGAGGCACTATGCATCTCAAGGCTCGCGCTCTCATCCTCCTCGCTGGTTCCCTGGTCAGCGCCACGGTCGTGCTCACCCTTCGTGCGCAGTCGCCGAACGCCATTGCCGCGCAAGGCGCTGCGCCAGCACGCGAGCCCGCGATCGCGCTGGTTGGCGGGACGCTCATCAACCCGGGTGCGGTGAAGGTCCCGCGAGCCGTGATTGTAATTCGAGGTGGGAGGATCGTGTGCGCTGGCGCCCGTTGCCCCGTTCCGACAGGCGCAAGACGGGTCGATGTGACCGGCAAGTTCATCACGCCCGGTCTCGTGGATGCGCACGTGCACTACTCCCAGACGGGTTGGGTGGATGGACGCCCCGATGCTCTCGATGTGAGGGCTGAGTTTCCATACGATTCAATCGTGGCGAGTCTGCGCGACACACCGGAACGCTTCGATCGCGCGTTCCTCTGTTCAGGGATCACCGCCGTGTTCGACGTCGGCGGATATTCGTGGACCTACGACCTCGTGCGGCGCAACGAGCGATCGACAATGGCACCACGGGTCGCCGCAACCGGACCACTGCTCTCGACCATAGATCACTGGGTAAACCTTCCAGGCATGCAACAGTTCGTACACATGCGTGACGATTCCACTGTGCGCGCTGCGGTCAGATCGAACGTTGCGCTCGGCGCATCGGCGATCAAGGTGTGGTATCTGCAGCTCCCCGAGTCGGTGCAGGTGCACATGCGCCCGCTGCTTATGCTGGCGGGGGATGAGGCGCGTCGGTTGAAGCGGCCGCTGATCGTTCACGCGACGCAGCTCAGCACGGCGAAGGACGCACTGCGCGCGGGAGCCACGGTGCTTGTGCACAGTGTCGAGACCGCTGAGGTGGACAGTGAATTTGTCAGCCTTGCACTGCGCAACCGCGCCATCGTCATACCGACGCTGACCGTTCGGGAAGGCTATGCCGATGTGTACCTCGGCCGGTCGCCGGCGCTGCGCTACCCGCTCGAGTGCGTGGATCGGGCAACACGCGCGAAGATCGAGCGCGTCCTTCCCGAGGAACAACGTGTTCGTAGACAGGAGCGTGTCCGGAGTGGTGCATGGGACGAGCAGCGCCGGACGATGGATCGAAATCTCATCCGCATGCGCGACGCGGGCGTTGCGATCGCGGTCGGAACGGATGCGGGGAACCCGGGGACAGCCGCCGGCCCGAGCATCTTCCGGGAGATGGAGGCAATGCAATCGGCAGGAATGACAGCGGCAGAGGTGCTCGCCTCTGCGACTGTCATCGGAGCGCGGGCCATGGGCGCCGCGAATGAGGCGGGCGTGGCCGAAGCGGGGAAGGTAGCAGACCTCGCGGTGTTTGAGGCTGACCCGTCACTGGATATCCGAAACGCACGACAACTGGTGATGGTCGTCCGCAACGGCGTAGTGCACAGGAAACCACAACTCCTGCCTCAGTGATCCTTCGCGCGACCAGCAAGGACTAATCGCAGATCGTCGATCGTGGCGCCGGCGCCGGCCAGCGCCACGAGAGTGTGATAAATCAGGTCCGCAGCTTCTTCGACGACCCGCGCTCGATCATTGTCGGCACATGCAGCAATCAGCTCAGCGCTCTCCTCACCGATTTTCTTGAGCCGGAGATTGCGGTCGGCCAACAGGCGGTTCGTGTAACTGCCTCCGATGGGCTCGGCTTGCCGGCGGGCGATGGTGCGTCCCAATCGACCGATCGCGTCACCTTCCACAGTTCCAAAACACGTTGGCGCGCCCGTATGACACGCTGGTCCTGCCGGAATCACCCGCGCCAGCACCGCATCGCCGTCGCAGTCCGGGTGCAGGGACACGACACGCTGCACGTTCCCACTCGTCGCGCCCTTGTGCCACAGGCCGCGGGTGCGCGACCGATAGTGCATCTCGCCAGACTGCATGGTGCGCTCCAGCGCCTCGCGGTCCGCATGTGCGACCATGAGCACCGCGCCGGTCGCCGCGTCCTGACACACCACGGTGACAGATCCGCTACCCTTCGAGAAATCGAGTGCATTGAGGTCGACGTGCACGTCAGGCATGAGTATCAACTCCATCGGCGTCAGAAGGGCGGAGCAACTCGCGCAGCTCGGCGGCAATACCAGCGTTCGTCGCAACCAGGCTGTCAGCGAATGCGCCGGGCGACCCATCCCATCCGGTCACCCGGCCGCCAGCTTCCTCTATGATCGGCACAAAGCACGCAGCATCCCATGCGGAAAGCCGCGGGTCCATCATCGCCTCGGCGCGCCCGGTCGCGACCAGAAAGTAGCCGTAACAGTCGCCCCACGTGCGGCTGATGGCGGCCTGTCGCTGCACGCGTTCCCAACCCGGACGGCACTCCGGTCGCGCGCGGCAGGTGTCATCCGTCGTGAGCACGAGAGCCTGATTCAGCTTGTCCACACCTGACACACGGCATCGCGAACCGTTCCACCACGTGCCGTGACCCGGCGCGGCGCAAATGAGATCTTCCCCAAGTGAGAGCACGGCGGCACCCGCAAGGACATCATCGCCGGCACGGATGGCAATGAGCGTTCCCCAAAGCGGAACGCCACGCACAAAACTTTTCGTGCCGTCAATGGGATCGATCAACCATTGCCGCGGCGCTTCCGCTCGCACCGCGCCAAACTCTTCACCGTGAATGCCATCGTCGGGGAAGCGCTGTTCAATCCATGCTCGCGCAGCCCGTTCGGCAGCGCGATCCGCTTCGGTGACCGGTGAGCCGTCGGGCTTCAGATCGACCGAGAATCCGCGTGTCATGAAGGAGAGAGCGACCTGCGCCGCGAGGCGCGCAACTTCGGACGCCGCGTGCATGAGTGTCTCCAACTCACTGGAGCCGGGTGCGAGTCCGACGCTCTCAGACACTTGCAGTCTCGCGCACGGGGAGTGAAGCGGCGTCCATCGCACGTTTGATGGCGCCAACGGTGGTAACGCGGTCGTGCAGAATACCCGCCACGAGTGCCGCATCCGCGTGACCTTCACCCAGCACGACGACGACGTGTGCCGCCGACCCTGCGCCACCTGACGC
>JBKJRV010000430.1:0-3534 GCA_046593115.1 Gemmatimonadaceae bacterium | reverse complement strand
CAGCGGCACCCGCCATGCGGCTTGGGCTCCGCACCGTTCGTGGTCTCGGCGAAAAGGCCCATGGGCGAGCGCGGCCTCGAGCTTGATACGGGCCTTTTCGCCGAGACCACGAACGGTGCGGAGCCCAAGCCGCATGGCGGGTGCCGCTGGCGAAGGGACTGGCTTTGGAGCTGGCTTTGGTGCTGACGTGGATGGTACCGCTTCTGGTGCTGATGTGGATGGTATCGCTCCTGACGCTGACGCAGGACGCAGGACGCAGGACGCAGGAGGTTTTCCGGGCTCCCGCTGCCTCGGCCCCTCAAGCGTACAATCCCACCGACTCCGGCTCAAATCCACGGGACGCACCACCACGCCATGCCGCTTCGCATCTTCGATGAGCGTACCGGGCGCATAGAACCCCATCGGCTGCGCATTGAGCATCGCCGCCGTGAACTCCGGCGCGTAGTAGTGCTTCAGATACGCCGACGCATACACCAGCAGGGCAAATGACGCGGCATGCGACTCGGGAAATCCATAATCGGCGAAGGCATTGATCTGATTGTAGATCCTCGTTGCCGTCTCTTCGGGAATGCCGTTCTGTTTCATGCCCGCGATCAGGCGCTCGCAAATGGTCGCCATGCGCTCGCGCGACCGCTTGTGTCCCATGGCGCGGCGCAGGTTGTCCGCGTCGCCCGGAGTGAACCCCGCGCACGCGATC
This sequence comes from Gemmatimonadaceae bacterium, assembly GCA_046593115.1. Taxonomy (GTDB): domain Bacteria; phylum Gemmatimonadota; class Gemmatimonadetes; order Gemmatimonadales; family Gemmatimonadaceae; genus JBKJRV01. Next base: position 2,837 of record JBKJRV010000430.1, on the reverse strand, counting down.
GCCACCTGCATCCCCTGCTCCTGAAAGAGGGGGACGCCGAGCGTCCGTTTCAGAATGGGCTCGAGTGTGGGATGCGGATACGTCACCGGCTCGAGCCCCGCGCGCCGACGGAGATAGGGATGCACCATGTCGCCCTGAATAGGGCCCGGACGGATGAGCGCGACCTCGACGACGAGATCGTAGAAGCACCGTGGCTTGAGCCGCGGCAGCGTGTTCATCTGCGCGCGGCTCTCCACCTGGAAGACGCCGATCGTGTCCGCCCGACAGAGATCATCGAAGACCGACTGGTCGGTCATGTCGAGCTGGCCGAGATCAATCGTGACCCCCCGTGTCGCACGGATGTACTTCAGACAATCCTGAATGACGGTCAGCATCCCGAGCCCCAGCAGGTCGATCTTCACCAGCCCCACCGGGTCGAGATCATCCTTCTCCCACTGGATCACGGTACGGTCCTTCATCGACGCGGGCTCGATGGGCACCACGGTCGACAGCGGCTCCTCCGTCAACACGAAACCCCCAACGTGAATGGAGCGGTGCCTCGGCGCCTGGTGAAGTCCCTGCACGATCATCGAGAGCATCTGCACGCGACGGTCAGCGGGATCGAGTCCGGCGCGCGCGAGCACACTTTCGCGATCGGCAGTTGCGCGAAACGCCGTCGTGGGATTGCGCCGCTCCGTGTGCGTGTCGTCGGCGTGCTGATCCATCCATGGCGCGCGTTTGGTGCCGGCGCCGGAGTCCTGCGCACTCGGGCTGCCGTACGGCTCATAGGAGGCGTTCGGCTTTGGCCGGTCGGCTGTTGTCGCAGGACGCGGCACTCGGCGCGACGGCGGCTCGGCCGGAGGAGCGTCCTTTGCTTGTTGCTCGTCGCGATCGTAGCGCGTGATCTTTCGCGCCGCGTACTTGATCGCGTTGGCGTGGTTCGTTGCCGCCGTCCCATGCAGCAGGTTCAGACTCATCGTGTCAGCCACGGTTGCCGACGGTGGTGTCTCTATCGGCTTGAGCAACTCCGACATCTCGCGCGTGGACAGCGGATTGGGCCCCCAGTGATAGTATTTCTCCCGCCCGCTCACGCCTTCGTCAGCGGCAGGCTGCGAAGCGTCGGGCTCCGAAGCGTCGGGCGATGATGGGCCGCGTGGCGTTCCCTGCGGCTTCATGTCACGCGGACGCGCCCGCGTACTCGGATCGATGCGATCATCCTCGTCGTCTTCGTGCCAGCGCCCCGACACACCCTTTGGATCGCGCCGCTCCTCCGCCGGCGTCCCATCGAACTGATCGTTGTCACCGCGCAGGAGCTCGGCAGTCGCGCGCGCGGAGAAGCGGTCACTGAGCAGCGAGAGCATGCTGGCCTGCTCCACCGAGAATCCAAGGACGCGTGCCGCGTCGCGCACCGCCGAGCGTCCGCGGTAGGTGATCTGCTCACACACCATGGCCGCGTGCTCGCGCCCGTAGCGCTCGTACACGTACTGCAGCACCTGCTCGCGATCGCGGTGCGAGAAGTCGAGGTCGATATCCGGCGCCTCCTTCCGCTCTTCGCTCAGAAAGCGCTCGAAGAGCAGCTCCATGCGGATGGGATCCACGGCTGTAATGCCAAGGCAGTAGCAGACGGCGGAGTTCGCGGCGGAGCCTCGGCCCTGGCAGAGAATGCCTTGTCGTCGCGCGAAGCGAACGATGTCCCAGACGATGAGGAAATAGCCGCCGAGGTTCAGGCGCTCGATGATCGTGAGCTCGTGCAGGAGCTGTTTGTCGTGCGCCTCGGTGCGACCGTCGCCCCAGCGCTCGTACGCGCCCTGCTCGACGAGCCGCTCCAGGTACTCGTTGTCGGTGACGCCGGCCGGGAGCGGGAACTTCGGCATGTGCGGCTTGAGCTGATCCATGCGGAACGCGCACCGCTCGGCGATGGTGAGCGTGGCGCGGATGCCGGCGTCATCGTGCTGCCAGCGCCGCCGCATCTGCGCCGCGCTCTTGAGATACCACTCGCCGTTGGGACGGAGCCGCGTGCCCATTTCGTCGAGCGTGCGCTCGTGGCGGAGACAGGAGAGCACATCGTGGACGATGCGCGTGGCGGGGCGGGCGTAGTGCACGTTGTTGGTGACGACCCACGGGATGTTGAGCGCGCGGGCGATGGGGATCATCCCTCGCACCGTCGCGCGCTCCTCGGGCAGGTGATGGTCCCAGCATTCGATGGCGACGCGTCCTTCGAAAATATCGATCAGCGTCGCGGTGGCTTCGACGGCGGCATCGACATTACCCGCCGCGATGAGCGACGGGACCCAGCCACGCGGGCAGCCGGTGAGCGCGAACAGTCCCCGCCCGTGTTGCGCGAGCAGATCGAGCGAGACGCTGGGCGTGCCGCGGTCGGAGTCCATGCGCCCGCGCGTGATGAGCGTGGACAGGTTGCCGTAGCCTTCGCGCGTTTCCGCGAGCAGAACGATGTGATGCTCGCCGACGGTGAGCTCGCTGCCGATGATCGCCCCGATCGCCACCTCGCCCGCGGCCTGCGCGAAGCGGACGACACCGCCAAGCTCATCGTGATCGGTGAGCGCGAGGGCGGGATGCCCGAGCTCGTGCGCGCGCAACACCAGCTCCTCGGGCGACGAGGCGCCGTCGAGGAGCGAGAAGTTGGAATGGCAATGGAGCTCGATGTACGGTGCATCGATGTACGGTGCACCGCTGCTCACGCTGCAGTTCCTCCTGCGTTCTGCGTGCTGCGTCCTGCGTCAATTCCGCAACCGCTGTCGCGGGATGCATGACCCCGATGTGAACTCAGCGTTGGTGCACCAGCCTCGAACCAACTGACGCAGAACGCAGAACGCAGCACGCAGGAACGATATGAACCC
>JBKJRV010000277.1:0-11738 GCA_046593115.1 Gemmatimonadaceae bacterium | reverse complement strand
CTCGCGCTGCCACTCGCATTCATCGGCGTCGCGCTCGCGCTGCTCGTCACCAAAGGCAACCTGAACGTCATGACGATGATCGGGATCATCATGCTGATGGGTCTCGTCATGACGTTCAGGTTGCCTTTGGTGACGAGCAGCGCGAGCGCGACGCCGATGAATGCGAGTGGCAGCGCGAGCATGATCGCGAGCGGCTGGATGAAAGACCCGAACAGCGAGGCGAGAATCAGGTAGATGAAGACCACCGCGAGGAGCATGGCTTCGAGCACGTAGCCCTTCGTCTCCTCGAGATTCTGCACGTCACCGGTGAAGACCGTGTGATAGCCCGGCGGCAGCCCGAGTGAGTCAATCGCGGCCTGCGTCGCGTTCGCGACATCTCCCATTGGAAAGCCCGGCATTACGCCGGCGCTGATCGATATCTGTCGCTCGAGCATGCGCCGTTCGATCTGCTGCGGCCCGATGCCGGCCGTGATCTGCGCCACCTGGGACAGTGGCACCATGGCCGGCAGGCCGGTGCGCGCATCGATGTTGGTACTCGGAATGACGATGCCCGCTACATCCGCAGCCGACGTCTTCATGGAGTCCGGATACATGACGACGACATCGTGGCTGTAACCCTGCGAATCCTCCCATTCGGTGGCGATCTCGCCGGCGAACAGGGGCTGGAGCGTTGCGCCAATGCTGCCGATGCCGAGTCCGGCGGCCCACGCCTGCTGACGATCGACCCTGATGTCGAGCTGCGGAATCTCGCCATCGTCGCTCGATTGGGGCTCCGCCAGCCCGGGCACGCCGCGCATGACGGTGAGCACCTGGTCCGCCGCGAGTTTCAGGCGCGTTGGCTCCGGACCCTGCACATTGACGACGATGGGCTGACGGTAGCCGCCGAAGATGGAGCGTGTTCCCTGGATGCTCGCGCGGATTCCGGGGATCCCCCGCAACTGACCACGGAGCTCATTCTGGATCTCGGCCATCGACTTCGATCGATCGTCCTTGTCCACCAGCTTCACGAACACCTGTCCGTTACTCGGAGAGCCCCGGAACCCACCGCCGACGGTGGTATAGGTGAACTCCACGTCAGGGCGCTTGCGTACCAACTCGCTGAGTTCGTTGCCCTTCTGCTCCGTATACTCGATGCGCGATCCCGGGGCGGCGCGGAAACCGATATTGAATTCTCCGGCGTCGTAATCCGGCATCCAGGTGAAGCCGAGTCGCGGGATGATGAGCAGCGCGGCGACGATGGAAGCTGCCGCGACGCCAAGTACCAGCGTCCGATGGTGCAACGAGCGCTCCAGCCAGGACGGGTACCTGTCAGCGACGCGCTCGAACCAGTCATTGAACGCAAAGCAGAATCGGCGAACTACGCCTGCCTTTCGACGTCCGTCTACTCCTCCCCCACCATGCTCGACGTCCGGATCGGCCCACACGCTCGAGAGCATGGGGTCGAGCGTGAAGGACACGAACAGCGAGACGAGCACCGCAAACGCAACCGTGACCCCGAACTGAAAAAAAATCTTGCCAATCATGCCGCCCATGAACGCCACGGGGACAAACACGGCGATCACCGCGAGCGTCGTCGCCAGGACGGCAAGACCGATCTCGTCGGTGCCCTCGCTCGACGCCTTGACGTGATCCTTTCCCATTTCCAGATGGCGCACGATGTTCTCCCGCACCACGATCGCGTCGTCGATGAGGAGGCCGATGGCCAGCGACAGCGCCAGCAGCGTCATCGTGTTGATGGTAAAACCTGCCACCCACATGATGAAGAACGCCGAAATAATGCTCACCGGCAGGGTAAGGCCGGTGATGACGGTCGAGCGCCAGGAGTTGAGGAACAGGTAGATGATCCCGATGGTGAGCAGAGCGCCGAGCACGATTGTGAGCTCGACATCGGCAAGTGATTCACGAATGGAGCGTGAGTCATCGCGAATGACCGTCAGGCGGACATCATTCGGCAACTGTCGCTCGAGCTCGGCAACGGCTCGGCGGACGCCATCCGCGACTTCCACCGTGTTGGACCCGGAGATCTTGAGGACTTCGACCGAAACCGCGGGTTCGCTGTTGATGGTTGCCGCACTGCGCCGCTCCGCGGCGCCGTCCACGACGGTTGCGACATCGCCCAGCTTGATCGCCACGCCTTGGCGCACGCCGACGACAATGTCCGCAAACGCGCGCGGCTCGACGATGCGCCCTGTCACCCGAATGAGACGCTCCGTCTCACCCTGCTGAACGCGACCGGCGGGGACGTCCTGATTCTCGCGTCGTAGCGCCGCGATGATCTGTGGCGGACTGATCGCGTACGACCGCAGCGCCGCCGGATCAAGTTGCACGCGAATCTGGCGCTCCTGTCCACCACCGACGTTCACGCCGCCGACACCAGGTTCCGCCTCGATGCGCGTCGCGATCACTTCATCGGCCATGTCGGTGAGCTCTCGCACCGGCCGTTCCGAGCTCTGAACGGCGATCGATACGATGGGCCGATCGTTGGGATCGAAGCGAAGAATGATCGGCTCGAGGATGTTGGCTGGAAGCTGACGCCGAATGCGCGCCACCTTAGCCTGCACGTCCTGCTGCGCTTCCATGACGTTGACGCCCAGCTTGAACGTCAGCCGAACGAGCGAGCTGCCTTCAAACGAAGTGGACGAGACCTCCTGCAATCCCTGCACGGTGTTCAGTGCTTCTTCAATGGGACGCGAGACTTCGCGCGCAATGACCTCGGGCGATGCGCCGGGATACGCCGTCTGCGCGACGATCACCGGATACGTGACGTCCGGATACTCATCGATGGCGAGGCGCCTGTACGAGACGACGCCGAGCACGACGAGCGCGACCATCATCATGGTCGCGAACACCGGTCGCTTGATGGAGATGTCGGCGAGGAACATGGCTCAGCCTCCCGGCTTTCGATCGGGAGCGCCCACCACCTGCACCTTCATTCCGGCGCCCAGCGTGCCGACGTTACCCACCACGACACGATCACCTTCCGCCAGTCCCTCGCGAACCTCGGCGAGTCCGGTGACCTCATCGACGATTCCCAGCGCGACCTTCCGCTGCTCGAGCGCCGCACCGGCAATGCGATACACGAATGGCAGTCCGTCGCGTCCCTGTCGAATAGCAGCCGACGGGAGCGCAATCACGTTGTTGGCGGTCTGTCCAACCACGCGGCCGCTGGCAAATGCGCCTCCCTTCAACGCGCCGCTGGTATTGGGAATCTGCACGTACACCGTGATCGAGCGGGTCGTGGGATCGATAGTGGGACTCACTCGCGCGACCTTGCCCGTGAATTCGCGCCCATCGGCACTGAAGTACACGGTCTGACCGGCCGTTACCCCCGTGGCCCGCCTTGCCGGTACCGCGGCCGCGAGCTCCAGGACATCGTTTCGAACGACGGTGAACATCGTGGCACCGCGGGCGACGTGCTCGCCTGATTCGATTTCCCGTTTCGCGATCACCCCGGAGGTGGGAGCGACCACGCGTGTGTCCACCACGAAGGAGGCTGTGGACCGGACCCGCGCATCAGTAGCGGCAAGTCGCGCGCGCGCGGTCGTTACGGATTGCTCCGCCGCCTTGTGGTCACGCTCGGGAATTGCACCGGCCTTGAAGAGCTCCAGGCTCTGCTCGTAGTTCCACTGCGCGGTCGCGAGCTCCCCACGTGCGGCCGCCCGATCCGCCTCGGCGCTTCGCTGGTTGCTCTCCTGTTCGCTGGCCTCGAAGCGCGCGAGCGTCTGGCCGCTGCGAACGCGCTCGCCCTCCCGCACGCTGACCGACGTGATGTCGCCTTCAAGGCGCGCTTTCACGTCGATGGTTTCGATAGGGTGCAGATCGCCGGCGATTGGCGTGCTTTCCTCAACGAGCATCCGCTTGACGGTCATGACATCCGTGGCGGCCAGTGTGATCGAAGGCGCCGAACGCCTTGTGTTGCCACCGCTTCCCGGGGCGCCGCCACCAGGACCGCTACCGCGTCCTGACGCCGTTTTCGTATTGGCGGTGGCCGCATCCGCGGAAGATTTCCCGGAACAGCCGCCGATGACGGTCGCAGCCACGAGAACAAGACAGAGCCTTGGGGGGTGTCGCATCATTTGGAACTGGTAGTGGAGCGTGGCGCCGGGCGAGTGGCCGGCGCGAACGGCATGGGCCTCCCGAGCGCTCGCGCCAGGTCGGTGGAGGCGAGAACGAGATCGAAGACGGCTCGTGCCTCGTTGGTCTGTGCGGTCAACAGGGCGAGTTGCGCATCCGAGACTTCGATCCGGGTGTCGAGCCCCCGCGTGAATCTGAGCGAGGCGAGCTTGAAGGCTTCGTCGGCTTCGCCGACGCTCAGCTGCCGCGCAACAAACTGCGAACGCACGCGCTCCAGGTTGGCGCGCGCGAACGCCACTTCGACTGCAACAGCCTCACGCTCCTGCGCGAGCTGGATGCCGGCAATACGCGCCTGCGCCTGAGCCAGGTCGATGTTGCCCTTGGTGCGGAGGCCATCGAAGAGCGGCCACGCGACGTTGATGCCGAGGAGGCGATCGGGGAACCAGCCGCCGTTATTGCATCGGCGATCGGGCAAGCTGCCCGCCGGACAGTCGGCATTGGTGAGCTCGCCGAACTGGCGCGGAAATCCCCGTCGCGGGAACGCCTGATAGCCGGTCTGGAAAAACATCGACACGTTGGGCAGCAGGTCGGCACGCGCCACGGCGATCGCATCGCGACGTGCTCGAGCCACGAGCTCCGCGGCGCGCACTGAGGGCCGGTTCGCAACCGCATCGGCATCCTCCTCGAGGGCGACAAGGAGCGGCTGCACCGACGTCGCATCGAGCGTTGTGGTGAGCTTTACGTCGCGTTCGGGTGCGATGTTCGTCAGCCGCTTGAGCTCGAGCATCGAGAGGTCGTAGTCGGTGCGTGCCTGCACGACCATGGGCTCCAGGTTGCTTCGCTCGACGCGGGCTCGCAGCACATCGTACCGCGCGGCACGACCAGCAAGCTGGAACTTCTCGACCTGGGATACTCGATCCGACGCGAGTTGATAGTTCGATGTGCGGATCGCCAGCATGCGCCCCGCGAAAATAGCCTGAAAGTAGGCGCGCTGAGCGTCGAGTGATGCCTGAGCGGTGGCTTCCTGCAGGTTCAGGCGGGCAGCGCCGCGAAGGCGGTTGGCGGCGCGCCACCCGGCGAACACCCGGCCTCCCTGAAAGATGGATTGCGAGAAGTTCGCGTTGGCGTTGTAGGTGTTTGGCTGGTTGAAGATCTGACCAACCGCCTGCCCCCGTGCATTGGCGAAGATGTGCTGGTAACTCCCCTGCAGGCGCAGCTGCGGCAGGCCAGAAGCGCGAGCCGTCAGTAGCTGCGCATCCGCAACCTCGATCTGTGCGGCGGCCAGCTGGGTCTCATCACCCAGGCGCGAGGCGCGCGTAACGGCCTCCTCCAGCGACAGAAGAAGCGAGTCGCTGCTCTGCGCGCTCAGAGCCGGCGTCGCGAGCAGCAACGCCGATGCGAGCACGAGGTAGCGGTAACGGAGGACCATGCCGAAAGATACGCGAGAGCCGGTACCGACGTTGACAGCGCCTGACGGTGCTCGCTGCGCCATCGGGGTATGCCGGACTCATGCGGCTGAACGCTTGAGCGTTCGCAAAAACGTTTCGCACGCCTCCACCAGCGCGTAAAATACCGGAACGGAACTGCGAGTGACCGGATTCAACGGATTGTAAAAGCCAATCAACGGATTGCTTCGCGTGGCGTTTGCGCGAATCGTAGCTTCCAGCCTCCCGTTGGTGCGGTATCCGTCGCTTGTCGTCTCTCCTTTTGTCTTGCTTCCTTTGCTTTCTTGCTGGTGATTTGTCGTTCAGTTCAACGGGCGAATGGAGATCCATCGAACGGTGAGAGATCCGTCTAATCTTTTCAATCCGCCAAATCCGGTCACTCGCAGTTCAGTTCTGACAAGGATGCAGTGAAAACGCCGCCGTCAGACGAATCTGACGGCGGCGTTGTTCACTATGCGAAAGAGCGCGACTAGGCGGCGGTCCAGAAGCCCGAGAGCGATGCCCCGTCGGGCGACTCGCGAAGCTTCTCGAACGCCCGCTCGCGAATCTGCCGGATGCGCTCACGAGTCACACCCATGAGCTCGCCGATCTTTTCGAGGGTCATCGCTTCGGACCCTTCCTCGAGACCGTAATAGAGGTAGAGAATCTTTCGTTCGCGCGGAGTCAGGTAGCGCGTGAACACGCGATCGATGAACTCACGCATCAGCTTGAAGTCGGTCACTTCCTCAATCTCTGCGCCGGTGACACCGGCAAAGCGCTCGCCGAGTGTGGAGGCTTCGCGATCGCTGCGATCGATCGGTGCATCGAGGGAGACTTCCGTCGCCGACATCTGCTTCGCGGCGCGCACCTGCTCCGGGGTCTCATCGAGCAGTCGGCCGATCTCGCTTTCGGTTGCGTCTCGCTTCAGCACCTGGGCCAGCACGGTTTCAGCGCGCGCCAACTTGATCAGCTGGGAATTCTGGTTGAGCGGAATGCGCACGGAGCGCGTCTGCTCGGCCAGTGCCTTGAGCACGGCCTGACGAACCCACCACACGGCGTACGAGATGAACTTGACGCCCTGGTCAGGATCGAACTTTCTGACCGCCTTCAGGAGGCCTTCGTTTCCGATGGCGACGAGCTCGGAGAGATCGAGACCATGGCCCTGATACTTTTTCACGTATGAGATCACAAAGCGCAGATTCGCGGTGACCAGGCGTTCCGCGGCGACTTCATCACCCTTCTGTGCCCGGCGCGCCAGTCGGCGCTCTTCTTCCGGGTCGCTGATGAGTGGCAGTTTTTGTATGTCGTGCAGGTACTGATCGAAAGCGGTGGAGGGAGACGAACGAAAAAATCCTTTAGATCTGCTCTCGGTCGCTGACGCCATACATGCCCATTCCTGGTCGGAAGGTTAGGCGGGCTTTGGACGGCCCGCACAGAAAAATCAGCAGGACGGGCAGGATAATGAGCGGTTCCGCAGCGGTCAACAGCAACGTTGCGGAACGCAGCACAATTGCGGTTGAATCGTGCTCGTAGTCATTACGGAGCAACGAGTTAGCAAATGTGTGGAAAACAACGAAACGTGAGACGCCGCTCGGTCAATGTGCCCGAGCGATGTGAATTGGTGCGAGATGTCAGCCGTGCTCAGCGGGAATCCAGAAGCGCGTTACACCGACGGCGGGTCCCGAGGCTTCGTCCGGCTGGTGGCCATCAACACGCCAATACCGATCATCGAAATGACGCCAACGGCGATCCACATTGGCGGCGCGTTCAGCAGATAGGCGGCGATCGCCAGGCCAACGATGAGGATGACGAAGCCGATCAGGTAGGTCGAGAACGAAGACATGTCGAAGTCCCGAAATAGGTTCATTTGTCCGGCGAGCAAGTGTAACTGTCGGGATCTCCAATCGCCATTGTCATCCCGCAGCACTGTCGAGCACCAGCAGAAATGTCCCTATGCGCGCATCAGTAGAAATGTCATCCCGCAGCACGTGCGCGCAGCGAGCGCCTGTCGGGATCTACCATTCGGTCTTGGTAGCCGGCCACAGAGCACAGAAAGGAGATCCCGACACTCGCGCTCGCTCCGCGACGCTCCTGCGGGATGACATGTTACTTGTCCCGGCTCAGGTGCCTGGCGCCAGCCGCTCTCTCACGAGGGCGTCATCGAGGGGGAGAGTCCACCCTTCGGCCTCCGCAGCCATTGCACCGATCCTTGCGGGTAGCGCATAACGCGTGACGCCACCCCGGCCCTTCTTGTCACCGAGGGTCAGGCGCAGCACTTCGCGTGCATCCACTCCCTCAGGAAGGGCGACTGGCAACTGCGCTCGCCCGATCGCATGACGCACGCGATCGGCGGTGCCCGATTCGGCCACGCCGCTTCGCTCCGCAAGCTCGCTCTCGAGCACCATGCCAATGGCAACTGCTTCACCGTGAAGCAGGGTGTAGCTGCTTGCCGCCTCGACCGCGTGGCCAAGGGTATGGCCGATGTTGAGCACCTGCCGGCGACCACGCTCCGTTTCATCCGCCCGCACGACATCGGCCTTGATGGCGATGCTGCGGGCGACCAGCCCGGCCACGTGGGGCGATGTCGGCCCTCCCGTCGCCGTGAGATCCGGGAGGGAATCGACGATCCAGTCGAAGTACATCGCGTCCGCAATCACGCCATGCTTGATCGCTTCCGCCAGGCCGGCGCGCCAGTGGCGCGGCGGCAGCGTCTTCAACACGTCGAGATCGGCAATGACCGCGGCTGGTCGATGGAACGCGCCAACGAGATTCTTGCCGGCCGCAACATCAACTCCCGTCTTGCCGCCAATGGACGCATCGATCATGGCCAGCAGCGTCGTCGGCATCTGAACGACCGGCACTCCGCGCATGAACGTCGCGGCCACGAAGCCCGCCAGATCGCCGATGACGCCTCCACCGAGGGCGACGATCGTGGTATCTCGCGCGAAGCCGGCGTCGAGCAGGGCGTCGGTCAGCGAGATCCAGCGCTCGCGGGTCTTGTGAAGCTCCCCGGCGGGAATGCTGAAAAGGGACGCTCGGCCCCCGAACTGCTGCGCCAGCTGCTCACCGTACAGCGGTCGCACAATGTCATCGGTGATGATGGCGAAGCGATGCGCCGGTGCAGCGGACTCGATGAGCGGGGCAGCCTGAGCGAGCAGGCCATGTCCCACGGTCACCGCGTAACCGGGAAGCTCGATGCGGCCGATCCCCGGTGCCGAACGCTCGTTGCCCTTGTTCCCGGGTGACGAGGTTTCGTTGCGGCTGGTTTCGGATGCGGAGCTCACCCGCAGGTGGCCCGCACGGTTACCACGTCACCTCTCCGGCGCCGGCACGATGGGTGGCGACACGCGCGAGCACGAACAGAAGGTCGGACAGTCGATTCAGATAGATGACGACCAGGACCGGAATTTCCACCTGCTCCTGCAGCGACACGACGCGGCGTTCGGCGCGACGGCAGATGGTCCGCGCGACGTGCAGTGCTGCCGCCTTGGGAGTGCCACCAGGAATGATGAACGCTTTCAATGGCTGGAGCTCCGCCTCGCCATCGTCGATGGCGCGCTCCAGCTCCTCGATGCGGCGTTCGTCAATGCGAGCCTTAATGAGCTGCTCGCGCATCTTCTCGTGGTCCGGCGTCGCCAGCAGGGCACCGAGCCCGAACAGGTCGCGCTGAATGGGGAGGATGACCTCGTCGATGCGCGGCATGCGCTCGATGGAGCGGGCGAAGCCGAGGCAGGCATTGAGCTCATCGACATCCCCGTACGCTTCCACGCGCGCGTCGTTCTTCGGGACACGACCTCCGCCGAAGAGACCCGTGGTGCCATCGTCGCCGGACTTTGTGTAGATGCGCATGCAAGGAAGGTATCGCCCACCCCGGCGACGGGGCATGGGCGAAGCCTCACCGGAACAAGTGCCGGCGTCGCATCATTCAAATCTTCTCCAGCAGCTCGCGATAGAACCCGAGCGTCTGTTCGGCGATGCGCTGCCAGCTGAATTGCGCCAGCACGCGCGCTCGTGCGGCTTTCCCCATTGCGGCGCGCCGGTCGGGGGCGCGCATCAGAGTGTTGACCGCCGCCGCGATCGCCCGGGAGAACTCTTCCGGATCGCTCGGCTCCGCCGAACCGTTGCCTTCCGGCGCAAAGCGCACCAGCAAGCCGGTTTCGCCGTCCACGACGATCTCCGGGATGCCGCCGACGGCCGACGCGACCACCGGGGTTTCGCACGACATTGCCTCGAGGTTGATGATGCCGAACGGCTCGTACACCGACGGGCAGACGAACACCGCCGCGTGCGAGTACAGTGCGAGCAGGTTCGGCTTCGACACCATCTCGCGGATCCACACGACCTGTACCCCGGGGGTCTCCTGCGCTTCCGCCACGAGCAACGCCATCTCGTCTGCGATTGCGGGGGTGTCGGGAGAGCCCGCGCAGAGAACGATCTGGACGCCCGCATCCAGATGACGGATGGCTCGCACCAGGTGGAAAATGCCTTTCTGCCGCGTGATCCGTCCGACAAACAGCACGATGGGCATGTGAGGATCGACACCCAGCGCGAGCAGAGCGCCGGTGTCTGAGCGACGCTGGAATTCCTCGGGGTCGATGCCGTTGTGGATCACACGCACGCGATCGGACGATACTCCGTAAAGCGATTGAACGTCAGCTGACATCGCTCCCGACACGGCAATGACGCCGTCGGCGTTCTCGTAGGCGGTCCGCTCGATCCACGAAGTAGCGCGATACGCCGTTCCGAGCTGCTCGGCCTTCCAGGGACGATGCGGCTCGAGCGAATGCGTGGTGAGCACCAGTGGAGCGCCAGTGAGCGGTCGAGCGAGCATGCCGGCGAGGTGCGCGTACCAGGTGTGGCAGTGCACGATGTCGGGGGCGTCTACCGCGCCGACCATCGCGAGGTCTCGGACCAGCGCGTCGAGCAGCTTGGCATGTCGTGGGTCATGCGCGGGAAGCGACATCGCGGGGGCAATCCCGTGCACGCGCAGATTGCCGTGGTCCTCACGCTGCTCACCGAAACAGAAGACATCGACCTGGTGGGAGCGATTATCCAGGCGCGCCAGCTCGCGGGCCAGATATTCGACATGGACCCCTGCGCCGCCATAAATGTGCGGCGGATACTCGTTGGTGAAGAGCGCGATTCGCATTCCGCTGAGTCCCGCGCTACCGCTCAGATCACCGTGCCGTCGGGGATCTCGGCGTTCTTCGGAATGACGACGATACTGTCGCGGATGTAGAAGCCCGGTCCCTCGCCCTCCTGCACGCCGGCCTCGTTCGCGATCACACACCCTTGGCCGATCGACGCGTTCTTGTCGATGATCGCGTTCTCGATCCGCGTATCCGCGCCAATCCCGGGGTACGCCGGACCCACCACGCGACTGCGTGCCTCCGCCTCCGCCCATCCGTAATAATCGGCGCCCATCAACACGGCGCGATTGATTTTCGTGCCCCGATCGATCCAGGTCCGAATGCCGATCACCGCGTTCGTGATACTGCTCTCGACGATGACACTCCCTTCGCCGACGATGGTGTTCTCGATGACCGATCTCGTGATCTTCGCCGGCGGCAGCATGCGGACGTTGGTGTACAGCGGAAGGGTAGCGTCGTACAGGTTGAAGGCCGGATGCGGCTGCGCAAGCATGATGTTCGTTTCAAAGAACGAACGCACGGTGCCGATGTCGTTCCAGTAGCCGGTGAACGGATACGCGACCACCCGACAGGTCCGGATCGAGTTGGGTATGATCTCCTTTCCGAAATCATGATCGCCCGGGCGCCCATCCAGCGCTTTCTTGAGCACCTCGGAATCAAAGATGTAGATGCCCATTGATGCGAGATAGACGCGTCCCGCACCCTCCATCTCCGGGGTGACCGGGCTCTGCTTTCCCTCCAGATCGTCACGGGACGGCTTCTCGTGAAACTCGGTGACACGGTGTTCGTCATCGGTCTTGAGAATGCCGAACCCGGGTGCCTCGGCCGCCACCACTGGCGTTACCGCGATGGTGATGTCGGCCCCCAGTCGCTCGTGATGCGCCAGCATCAGGCGGTAGTCCATGGTGTACAACTGGTCACCCGACAGGATGATGACGCGATCGTGCGCGTAGTTCGCGATGTGGGGGATGGATTGCCGCACCGCGTCGGCAGTTCCCTGGTACCACTTCCCGGACGTAGGCGTCTGCTCCGCAGCCAGCACGGTGACGAAGCCACCGCGAAAGCGATCGAACAGATAGGAGCGCGCGAT
>JBKJRV010000216.1:0-5434 GCA_046593115.1 Gemmatimonadaceae bacterium | reverse complement strand
AGAAAAACGAAACTGCGAGTTCTCACGGCTACAAAAAAACGGAACTGCGAGTTATCCCGGATTAGACTGATCAAAACCTACATTCAACGGATTGCTCCTCGCGATGCTCGGATGCGTCGCGCCGAGCGATCGATAGTCTGTTGGTTTTGATGTTCCCAACATTAGTTGTGCTGTTCTCAGTGAATTGGGTCTGGCGAGCGGAGTTTCAATATTCCCGGAGCAATCCGTTGAATTTCTTTGGAATCCGTTGAATCAGGGATAACTCGCAGTTCAGTTCAGTTCAGTTCAGTTCAGGAAACAATGCCGGCCGGGCTACGATCCCTGGAATCAACGGCATCAGCCGGGTTGCCATACCGGTAACAGCCAGCGATCAGTCGTCCTTCTGCCCGAACACAGCAAGGTTGGAGCTATGCCCCGGATTCACTTTCTTGTCCGGATAGATCCAGTGATACGCCTGGTTCACTGCGATGGCCGCCTCTCCAAAGCCTGTGGCGATCAACTTCAGCTTGCCGGGATACGTGTTTACGTCGCCGGCGGCGTAAATCCCCGGCCGGCCCGTCTCCATCGTGCTCGACACCTGGATCTCATCCTTCTCGAGTTGCAGCCCCCACTCGCCCAGGCATCCGATGTCGCTCACGAAGCCCAGCATCGGGAGGATCGCGTCCACCTCTATGTCCCGCGTCGTCTTCGCCTTGATGTCCTTCAACGTGACGCGCGTGATCCGGTCATTCTCCCCGTGGATGGCCGCGAGCTCATGGAACGTGTGGACTGCCGCGCGGCCTGACGCCGCCGCTGCCGAAACCTCCGCGACCGTTGCTGCGTGCGCACGAAAGCGGTCGCTGCGGTGAATCAGCGTCACAGACGCCGCGCGATTCAATAGCTGGTGCGCCCAGTCGAATGCCGAGTCGCCGCCGCCGACGATGAGAATCTTCTTGCCGCGGAACGATTCCGGATCGAGGACCCGGTCGGAGACACCCTTCCCGTACCACGGTTCGGCGAATGGCTGAGGCAGCCGACGCGGGGAAAAGGCGCCGATACCCGCTGCGATGATGATCGACCGGGTCGGGAACCGATCCTTTTCGGTGACCAAGACGAATTGTCCGCCGTCCTCTTCCAGAGACGTGACGTTCTGTCCGAGATGGACGGCGTCCGGCTGATGGAACTGCAGCGCCTGATCCATGAGTGAGCGCACCAGATCCTTGGCGAGCACTTTTGGAAAACCTGCGACGTCGAAGATGAACTTTTCCGGATACAGCGCCGTGAGCTGTCCACCAGGCTGATCGAGAGCGTCGATCACCTGGGCGGTGGCGCCGCGCATTCCGGCATAGAAAAGGGCGAACAGGCCTGTTGGGCCGCCGCCGAGGATGGTGATATCCCTGATTTCGTGATGCATCCCCAAGTTTCGCCAGCACGCATGGTGGAGGCAAGTGATCTGAGCGCACGCACCCGATGAACGCCGAACGTTTTCTCGAGTACTCGGGCACGTTCCGTCTGCTGCGGAAGATCGCGGAAGGCGGGATGGCCACCGTGTATGAGGCCGAGCAGATCGGGCCGTCGGGATTCGCGAAGCGCATTGCGCTGAAGGTCATTCACCCGCGGTTCGCCGAGCATCGCGAGTGGCTCCAGCTGTTCATCGATGAGGCGAAGCTCTCCGCCAATCTCATGCACGGCAACATCGTGCAGATCTACCAGCTGGGCGACATCGACGGCGCGTTCTTCATGGCGATGGAATTTATCCAGGGTCCGACGCTTCGGTCGATCATTGACCGGCATCGCGAGCTGGGCGAGCCGGTGCCGCCAGCGCTCGCGGCGTACATCAGTAGCCGTGTGTGCCGTGCACTCGACTTCGCCCACAATTTCATCGATCCGAGTGGGCGGCGGCTCGACATCGTGCATCGCGACGTGTCACCCGGCAATGTGCTCGTGACGTGGGACGGGCACGTCAAGCTTGCGGACTTTGGCATTGCGAAGGCCCGCACGTCGGTGGATCCCGCGCAGGGCATGAACGTCCTCATGGGAAAGAAGCACTACATGAGTCCCGAGCAGCTTCTCGGATTGCAGGTCAATGCGCGGAGCGATGTCTTTTCGGTAGGCGTAGTGCTCTTCGAGTTGCTCGCACTCGACTGGCTCTTCGTCGAGGAGTCCACCGCGATGGCGGTGGACGAGGTCGCGGTGCGTGCGTTGCCGAACATCCGCGAGAAGATTCCCAACATCGATCCGGAGCTGGAGCAGCTCCTGACCTTCGCGCTGCAGAAGGATGCTGTGCGCCGGCCGACGGCTGCGGCGATGGGGCGTTCGCTCGACCAATGGTGTGCGGCGCAGCGAGAGCTTGGGACGCCGGACCGAATGCAGGAGCATCTGGGGCGGCTTTTTCCCGCGTCGTATTCTCCGCCGTCGTCGTCGGGAGAGCGGACCTCGTTCAAGAACCTGGGGTCGGCCAGTCGTGGGTCGAAGAAGGGATTTCTGGCCAGACTGTTTGGGCGCTGATCGCCCGCGTGGTGCTGTCGTCCTGGCGGGGCGTTCGCGCGTAACGGAAGTGGGGAAACCGGCCGGTGTCGGAGGGAGGACGGCCGGTCCCCCGGCGAGCGACCGGCTCGGTGATCAGGCGAGCCTGTCGTCCTTGTCGTCCTTGTCGTGCGTGTCGCGGTGGGTGAGACGGGAGACATCATCGCGATTCTCCTCGACGAGTTCGGTTATCCGTTCTCCGCGGTGACCGGCGTTGGGCCCGGTGTCTTCAATGGCGCCGCCGAGTCGGACGTCGTCGCGAACGAAGTCATCGCGCGGATCGGCGAGCAGCTCCTCGACGTCCGCTTTTTTCACCTTGAAGTGTCCCCCGGTATCGCGTCCGTTGTGGGGCTTCGGTCGTTCCGACATGTGTGTACTCCATGGTTGACGGATGGGATGAGGCGAGTGAGTTGCTTCGATCCCTGGGCGATTAGGGGGCAAGGAGCGCGCCCCGCAGATGCCCGCCTGAGGCCGCTGTCACTGCGACCAGCGCTACCCCGTGGACCCGAGCATCAGCCTGGTTCCCTGCGCCGACATTCACTGGCGCAAGCGATGACCACGCCCTTCACGACCCTTCGGGACACACGAAGAGCAACGCCGGTCCCGGCGCGCCGCACAGCGCGCCGGTCGTGCTTCGGCTGATCGCGTCGGTGAGCGATCCGATCATCAACCCCTTGAAGCCGCTCGCCAGCGAGCAGCTGAGCCCACCATTCAGGGTGAGGTCCGCTTCCTCGATGCCCGTGACAGTTGGCGAGAGGACCACGCGATCGGTGATACCGGTCGTCGGGTTCGTCGGGAAGGTGGCCGAGCCAGTGACATGTACTGTCGGCGACGGGCCATTGGCGGTGCTGATCGCGACTCCGCAACTGAGTCCCTGAACGATCGCCGGTATGTCCTGCAGGCTCGTGATCGCCAGGTCGACGGAAAAGTTAAACATGCGCGGCAGGCTCACCGGCACTTCCGTAACCGTCAGGTTGCTGCGCGCGATCGCGACCGAGACGTTTGCGCCCGGTGTCCCGCCCGGACAGTTGATGATCACGGTGCCTGAACAGGTGGGCGGCACGACGGACGGACTCTTCGTAACGAACTCCACCGCGGCGTGGACGGTGGCAGCGGTGACCGGCAGCGCTTCGAGCGTCTTCCTCACCGGCTCCGTGCCGCCGCCGCCGCATCCTCCGGTCGCCAGCAGTGTCGTCGCAATCAATGCTCCGAGGAGTGCTCGGGGTGGGCTTAACCTGGTCGGCGTCAACTGTGTCATGTTCAGCATCCTCGCTGCGATTCGCGCGGGCCTCAGCGGCTCCGCGTCTCCTTAACGTCACCCTGCATGCGCCGGCGGTGCAAGTGAGACATGTAACTCCGGGGG
The DNA here is from genome assembly GCA_046593115.1 of Gemmatimonadaceae bacterium. Lineage (GTDB taxonomy): Bacteria > Gemmatimonadota > Gemmatimonadetes > Gemmatimonadales > Gemmatimonadaceae > JBKJRV01. The sequence goes on along the minus strand of JBKJRV010000216.1, from coordinate 1,566 downwards.
TGGCGTCATTCCCCTTGCAGTGACGACGACAGGGAGGGTCGGGCTTCCGTTGACCTGGACCGGCGGCAGGCATTTAAGTGCGCCCGGCAGGATTCGATGTCGCCCTGACGTCGACATTTCTTCTCAGTGTAGCCATGACAGAGATAGTGACTCTGGCCAGGAACGCGACGCCGCCGGTCGCCCAGCCCCCTCGGCTCATGGATGCGGTGCACGAGGCGAGTCGCGTGCGCCACTTCAGCCGGCGCACGGAAGCGTCGTACGCGGCGTGGATTCGTCGCTTCGTCATTGCGAACGATCGCCGACACCCCAGCGAGCTGGGGATCCAACATGTGCGGCGATTCCTCAGTGGGCTGGCCGTGCGCGGTCGCGTGTCGGCGAGTACACAAAACCAGGCGTCGGCCGCGCTGACTTTCCTGTATAGCGATGTGCTGCGCGAGCCGTTGCCGGAGCTCGATGGCCTCCGTCTGGCGAAGCGCTCGAAATCGCTGCCGGTGGTCCTGTCGAGAAAGGAGGTGCAGCAGGTGCTGGCCGAACTGAAAGGGATGCCGAAGCTGATGGCGCTCGCGATGTACGGGAGCGGGATGCGGCTCATGGAAGTGGCGACGCTTCGCGTGAAGGATGTCGACGTCGCAGGTCGAGAGATTTACGTCCGGCGTGGCAAAGGCTCGAAGGATCGGCGCACCGTGCTGTCCGAGAGTCTGGCCCATTTCCTTCCTCGGCACCTGGAGCGAGTGCGACGCCTGCATAGCCGCGACGTCGAAGCGGGCGGTGGTCGAGTTCCGTTACCGGATGCGCTCGACAGAAAGTATCCGAACGCGGGGGCGGACTGGCGGTGGCAGTACGTTTTCCCGGCGACGCGAGTCTACCGCGACGTGAAGACCGGTATGATAGCGCGCCATCACTATCACGCGACCGCCATCCAGCGCGCGGTCAAGGTGGCGGTGGCGACGGCGGGGATCACGAAGGCGGCGAGCTGTCACACCTTCCGTCACTCCTTTGCGACGCACCTGATCGAGGACGGCTATGACATTCGGACTGTGCAGACACTGCTTGGCCACAGTGATGTCCGGACGACGATGATTTACACGCACGTACTGAACCGTGGGGGCTTGGGCGTGCGGAGTCCTGCGGACAGATTGACCGGCTGGTGACGCATCGATTGCAGCATCTTTCGCAGCCTATCCCGCAGCTTTGGGTGGGAGAGTACCGGCTCGGTGAGGTGCTGCATCGTGATGCGGGGAGTGAGATTGTCTGCGGCTTCCCTTGACGGCCGGTCCGTAGTATGCTGCGTGCGAGGGCATTCACAAACCTCCTTTTACAGGTCAGTCCAATAGGCGTTAGATGGCAACAACCCACGCGATGTCTTCGGCAATAGTCGGCGCTTTTAGACCACTATGAAGCAACGTCGCCTTCTTCGCGTCGCCCTCTGGACTGTTGGCGTCGTCTTGCTGCTTCCGGTCGCCTATGTCGCGTACTTGTATACGTACGCATGGGGAGCTGGCCGCTACTGGGATCGGGCCGAGCCCGAGATACATCTTATCCCGTCGGGCTATGTCGGCCCGGTAC
>JBKJRV010000203.1:0-3285 GCA_046593115.1 Gemmatimonadaceae bacterium | reverse complement strand
GTCCTGAGCCAGGATCAAACTCTCCACGAATGGTTCATTTGATTAGCTCTTCGAACACTGCTGCCACGCTGTCAAGCATGACAGCGCGTCCGAATCACTTGAATATGTTTCAGGTTTGAGATCTCACCCATAACACTGAACAGCCATGGGTTCTACAGCAGGGAAAAACCCCGCTGCGACGATCTCGCCTCGCACATCCAACGATCTCAACTTCGATTATCAAACAGCATTATGTGTCGCGTCCTGCGACAGCCTCCCAAAGTACCTCACGAGCAAAGCGTTGTCAACCCTGCAACGACAACTTTTTGCTCGCTTTCCCCAATACTCGAACAACCGCTCGAATCACCGGAGTAATCCCCCTCCCCAAGCGAAAGCAGAACTTCCGGGGGAACCCGAACATTAGCCGGTCCCGCACGCGATGACAAGGCCCCCCTCCTTCTGCCAAACGAGTCTCCCAGACCATCAGAAGCCCGACACGACTTGGCCGATCGACCGACCAGTTCGTGGCTCACCGCGCTATCCGCCCACGCATCCGCCATTGTCCACCAGCGCCGATAAAAAACAGTCAGCCACTAACTCGAATGTGCTTTAGACTCGAACTGTAACTTCCCTGCTAGCAGCAACTTGGCTGACCGACTTAATTCTCTTGTCCAGGATCGACCTTGTTATACTTGGCCGCTTGCTCCGGTGTCACATTCACGCCGACGAGCTCCAGCGCCTTCGCCATCTGCGGATCGCGCCGAGCCGCGAGATCGGATCCGGTCGGCAGCACTCGATGGTCTGGCATGACCCCCACGTTCTCCAAACGCTGCCCGTCCACCATGACCACGTCGGCCACACTCATCGATGCCCCATACTCCAGGACGCGCTCAAAGCCAACGACATGCCCCACGGACACAGACGTGATGACCGCCCCAGCGCTTCGATCACCCACAATGCTGGCCCGTTTCTGAAGCTGAAGCGTGCGGGAGAACATTTCGGAGGAGGACGCTGAGCTCGCGTTCACCAGCACGACCAGCTTCCCGAGATACGGCTTCTTCGCGGCATTCGCGACAATCAACGTCGACTTCTTCCGTTCCTTTGCCGTGTACATGGTGATGTCGCGATCAAAGAAACGGCCCGTGAGATATCGGAGCGTCTCGATATATCCACCAGGGTTGTTGCGGAGATCGAGTACCACCCCGCGATAGCCCTGCGCACGCTCGACCATTTGATCAATCGCGATGTCGTCCGCATATGAAAATCTCGGCATCCGCCAGATGAGAACAGAGTCGCCGACCGTCTGATAGAAGTGGGTCGCCGCGCGGGATGCGTCCTCCATCTCACTGATGATCCGGCTCAGCTCGTCGATATTGGTGTAATCGATGATCCGCTTCCTCTCGGTGATCTTCGCGTCAATGCTCAGCTTTCTGGATTGCTCGCCCGGTGACGCCACGGTGAGCGTGATCGTTGGCCGTGGACTCAGCGAGAAATACACGTAGGCGATGATACGCAGACTCTGCCGGGTACTGCGGAATTGATCGAATGCGAGCAGCAGGTCGCCGCGCTTCAACCCCTTGGCTTCGGCGTCGCTCCCCTTCTTCACCCCGGAGATGAAGACCGAGTCCCCGACGATCTGCCATGAAAAGCCATAGTCGAGCCTGGCGACGTGGCGCGGCGGGTGAAACGACGTGTGCGAATCCTTGAGATCCGCGAGATACTGGGCGACAATTCCCAGTGCCTGCGCCATGGTCGGCGCCACCTGGATCAGCGAATCCGCCGTCCGGGCACGGGCGTCGATATCGAGTCCGCCGAACGTGCTGTCGTAATAATACTCGTGGAGATCCTTGCGCATCTGCTCGAGCATTTTCCGCGCACGCTCCCGTTCCTGCTTCGGGAGCTGAGCAGACACCTCAGTGGCGATGGCGCAACCGAGCACGGCGCCGAGCACCAGCATGCGCAGACTGCGGACTCCGAGAGTTAACCGCGAACGAAGCATCAGAAACTCCGGGTGGAGGGCAAAAACCCGGCCCCAGAGTACTCAAAAGTTTACCCGGCGTCCAGTCCGGCTAGCGTGCCTTCGCGTCGCTCGGCATCAAGCGAAGCGACGCCGAATTAATGCAGTACCGGAGGCCTGTGGGCTTGGGACCGTCGTCGAACAGGTGTCCGAGATGGGCATCGCATCGGCTGCAGTGCACCTCGGTCCGGCGCATGCCGTGGCTCTGGTCTACCTCGTTCTCGACGCTGCCATCGGACAGTGGCTGAAAGAACGACGGCCAGCCCGTGCCCGAATCGAACTTCGTATCCGAGGCGAAAAGCTCCTGGTCGCAGCAGACGCAGCGGAAGACACCCTTCTCCTTGCTGTTCCAATACGCGCCGGTGAACGCGCGTTCGGTGCCCTTCTCGCGGGCGACGCGGTATTCCTCGGGCGTGAGTTGCTTCGCCCACTCCTGCGGTGACTTTCGAAGTTTGTCAGTCATCATGGTCTCCAGAAGAAAAGGAAAGCACCGGGGGTCAGAAACAGAAACGGCACGCCTCAAACTCGCGATCACACCGAAACGAACCAAAGCTGAAACGGAAACGGCCCCTCGGAAGGGGCCGGAACCTGTGAAAGTGAGAGTGAAAGGAGTGCGCCGTGCAGGAATCGAACCTGCAACCTAGTGATTAAGAGTCACTTGCTCTGCCAATTGAGCTAACGGCGCGTCATACTCCGACCCCAGCGCGCCAGGAGGGAATCGAACCCCCGACCGACAGCTTAGAAGGCTCCTGCTCTATCCAACTGAGCTACTGGCGCTTCGACTGCACAGGCCGGGTTGCGCGGAGCGGCCTGTCGAGATCGGGGCGCCCGGATTTGAACCGGGGACCTCCTGCTCCCAAAGCAGGCGCGATACCAGGCTACGCTACGCCCCGCACAAGCTGTGCAGCAACCTAACCGTGCTGTTCGACTAATTCAAGCAGCGCGCGCAATGCGCGTCCACGATGACTGATGCGCTCCTTCGATGCCACGTCCGCCTCGCCGAACGTGCAGCCGAGGTCCAGTGAGAAAAAGTACGGATCATATCCGAATCCGTGGGCTCCGCTCGGGGCGGTCACGATCCGACCTGCCGTTTGCCCGGGTGCAACCAGCTCACGAACGCCATCAGCGAACGCCGCAACGCACCGATATCTGGCACCGCGATCACTCGCGTCCGCGAGTCTGCGCATGAGCAGCGCATTGTTGGCGTCGTCGAGCCGTTGGCCTTCGAGCGACGCATCTCCCGACCATCGCTTGCTGTGCACTCCGGGCTGTCCGCCGAGCGCATCCAC
>JBKJRV010000187.1:0-2692 GCA_046593115.1 Gemmatimonadaceae bacterium | reverse complement strand
CTCGCGAGCAGGTGTATTGCACCAAGGTCGGCACGAAGTACCCCAACGAGATGTACATCGTTGGCGGCCACATGGACGGTCACGGGTGGGGCGAAGCGGCCAACGACGACGGCTCCGGCAGCGCGATCGTGATGGAGCTCGCGAGGATTTTCAGCCATCCCGATGTCAAAACGGAACGGACCATTCGCTTCGTGCTCTGGAACAACGAGGAGACGGGACTCAACGGCGCTCGCGCCTATATCGCGCAGCGAGAGGCGCTACAAGGAAAGGAACACCCTGCCGGCTCGGGCAAATATCCGGAGCCCAAATGGCTCGGCATGATTCAGCATGACATGATGCTCTTCGATCACGGCATGCCGCGAGCGGATGGCAGCATCAGTCCCGACCAGCGCCCGGAGGCCGACGTGAACATCGAGTTCCAGTCGAGCTCGAAGTTCGCGGCGGAATCGCAGAAGCTCGCATGGACGCTCGCTACGGCGAACGAGAAGTATGCGACGGATTATCCGGCCACCGTCGGCCAGCACATGACGAACACTGACTCCGGGCCTTTTCAGGATTTCGTCGCTGCCATCAGCCTGCGTGAGAACGAGCGTGGCGCGCAGATCGGTGCCGGGTGGGACCCGCACTGGCACCAGCCGACTGATCGCTTCTCCACGTTCAGCGACAAGGATTTTCGCCTTGGGTTGAACGCCGCGCAGACCACGTTGAGCGCGGTTGCGCAGCTCGTGGGAGCAGTGCTCACGAAATAGCACAGGAGCACCGGCCGTGCTTGCGCTGCAGCGCACTGCTGGGCGCATTACCATCGGATCGGGGTTGTGATTCGGGATGGAGTGTCTTATTGGTGTAGCCCAACGCACACGAACCTCTGGTGACGGCGATGAGAATCCTCTCGGCTCGTTTCGCTTATTGGGCATCAATAGCTGGTGTGATGACAGCGGTGGTGGCGTGCGATTCGGCGCCTACCCGTCCCGAGGATTCACTCCGGGGATGCGCGCGCGACGGCGCACACGCGACGAGGGATGTGGTACCTGGCGCGGCGTGACCGGGCTCGGCTCTGCCTGGCGGCGACGTTCGCACTGGCCTCCTGTGCAGAGCGTGACGAGCCGGTGATGCGTGATTCCGCATCCGCCGACCTCCGGGCTGGTAGTCGCGAAACGCCGCTGATCGATACGTCCCTCACGCTGACTCCCGCCGGCAGCGATGGCTGGAATTTTCAGCAGAGTGTATCCGGCGACCTCGATGGCGACGGAGCGGAAGAGCGGGTGGTCCTGACTGCGCGGGTGGAGATGATGCGCGGGCGTCCCGCCTGGGACGACGGTCAGCCCTGGCAGGTGTACGTCGAGTCGGCCGATGGCAGGCGCACGCACATGTACGCGCGGTACGTCCAGCTCGGCACGCTCACGCTGCGCCTCAGTGAGCCCGATGCAGTGAAGGGGTCGCGGATCGTCGTGCTCGAACAGCTTCCCGACCGGCTCGCCATTTACGAGGGCGAGTATCGGGGTGTCGGCCGACTGCGAGCAACGACCGCGTACGAGCGCATGCTCGATCCACGCGGGGATGTGGCGTCACCCGCGCTGCCCTGATGTCGAGCACTGCGGCCGCCTCAATTCCTATCCTGCATTCCCATCGTGAGTTCCGATCCTGAACTTCCATCCCGAATTCACAGCCCGAATTCACAGCCCGAATTCACTCAGGAGCGCGGACGCTCCTCCCGCTTGAACAGGTACGCACTCTCCATGTGTCGTGCGCCCGACGCGTCGGCGACGGCAAAGCGCGATCCCTGATAGGCGCACGCGCCCGCAAAGCTCCCATCCTTCGCAACGGCGTAGAAGTTCAGATCAAACCGGGGACGCCCCCGCTCCCCCAGCAGCCTCGGCTCGGTCATCGCGATGACGCGCTCCATGGTCTTCATGCACGCCTGCTCCGGTGACATGCCCTGGCGCATGAACTCGACGATGAGGAAGGCGCCACAAACCTTGATGCACGATTCGCCGCGCCCGGTGGACCCCGCGGCGCCGACCTCGTTGTCGCAGTACTGACCGGCGCCGATGATCGGGCTGTCGCCCACGCGTCCGGGAATCTTCCACGCCAGCCCGCTCGTGGTCGTCACCGAGCTGATGTCCCCGCGCGCATTCACCGCGTTCATGTTGATGGTGCCGGTCGTCATCGCGACCTTGCCATCGCCATTCGGATCGAGCCAGTTGTCGTTGTTGTTGAGACGCGACTTCCAGGTGAGCCATTTCTTCCGGCTGCTTTCCGTCAGCAGGTTCTGCTCGACGAAGCCCATCTGCAACGCGAACTTCTTCGCGCCCGCTCCAACGAGCATGACGTGGTTCGTGTAGTCCATCACGGCCTTGGCAACGAGCGACGGCGTGGCGATGCCCTCGAGCGATGCCACCGAGCCGGCCCGCCTGGTCGGCCCATGCATGCACGACGCATCGAGCTGAACCACACCGTCCTCATTCGGCAGTCCGCCCAGCCCCACCGAGTCATCCTCGGGATCGAGCTCCTGGATCTTCACTCCCTCGAGCGAGGCGTCGAGGGTATCGCTCCCCTTCATGATCATTTCGTACGCTTTCGCTACGCCGCGAATGCCATTCGCCGATGCAATCACGACCGGGCGCGATGGGGCGAGCGCCGCTAGACGTTCGGTGACGGTGGTGGCGGGGAGCGCTTCAGCGCCCCGCGGCAG
>JBKJRV010000355.1:0-10446 GCA_046593115.1 Gemmatimonadaceae bacterium | reverse complement strand
AGCCGATGGACAAAGCCGGCGCGTACGGGATCCAGGGGTACGGGGCGACGATCGTGTCGAGGATCGAGGGCGACTACTTTGCGGTGATGGGACTCGCGCTCGGGCGCATGACGGAGCTCATGCGACGGCTGGGATACCGCTACGAGTTCGGAGGTCGGATCTCCGAATAGGCGGTTCGCCACCGCTCGACGCGGTCGAGCACATCGCGCACCGTGATGCGCTCCATCCGGTTCTGACGGTACGCCATGGTGATGGGATAATCCTCGCCGGGATCGCCGTACGCGTCGATCATTAAATCGTGGAAGCGGCGATACGGGCCGCTGCGCTTCGGGTTGGTGTAGCCAATCAGACTGACCACGGGCCGGTCGAGCGACACCGCAATGTGCAGTGGTCCAGTGTCGGGAGCGAGCGCGAGTGCGGAGCCATCAAGGATCCCGACGAGCTTCCGGAGGCCACTGCCCAGCGCGGACAGAGGTGGGTGGGTTGCGCGATCCACGATGATGTCTGCAGCCGCGATCTCGCGGGGCGAGCGTCCTCCAACGAGCACGGGTTGGAGTCCGAAGTCATGGTAGAGAGCGTCGCAGACGGCTGCCCATCGTTCGGGAAGCCAGTCCTTCTCCGGCTTGCTGGTGGCGACGACGATGGCGGCCGCGGGACGATCAAGTGCTGAGAGGAACATTTGCTGATCCCCGCGCTCGTGGGGCCAGGGGCCGATGTCCCACGTCACAGGTCCGGCGGGGACACCAAGGTACTGGAGGAATTCAAAGTACTGGTCCTGCACGTGGCGTTGTCCGCCCGGCGGGATGCGTTCGTTGGTAAACAGCCAGTTGAAGTCGCGGGCGCGTGCGCGGTCGAAGCCGAGCTTTCGCCGTGCGCGAGTCATCGCGGTGACGATGCCGGCCTTGAGGTAGACCTGCAGATCGATCACCAGGTCGAACTCGCGTTGCCCGAGCTGACGCCGGATGTCGAGGAAGGCACGCGTGCCGCGCGAGCGATCGAACACGACGATGTCGTCCAGGGCCCAGTGCCCGCGCACGAGCGTAGCGGGGCCGGGTTGCAGCACCCAGGTGATGTGTGTGGCGGGCTGGTGCCTCTTGAGTGCCGTGAGCAGCGGCAGGACGTGTACGGCGTCGCCGACGGCGCTCATCATCACGATGCAGATGCGGCGGGATGCTTGCGAGGGGGGCGGGGTCTCCATTAAATGACGCGCCAATGACGCGTCATCGCAGCGTACGGTTCGCTAACCGCTCGAACCGCGGAGGCGCAGAGGAACGCGGAGGAATGCCCAACACAGCAAGCTCGTTTGCCATCAACGCGTGCAGTGGTCGAGTCGTCGACGCGGCAATGAAGGTTCACTCCGCGCTGGGACCTGGACTTCTTGAGAGTGCCTATGAGGCGTGTCTGGCCCACGAGCTCCGTCGGCGCGGCAGTGTCGTAGAGGTTCAACGCCCGCTTCCCATCACCTATGACAAGGTTCAACTGGACATCGGGTATCGCCTCGATCTGCTCGTGGATGATGCCGTTATCGTGGAGCTCAAAACAGCCGCCAGGTTTCGACCGGTGCATGAGGCACAATTGCTGTCGTACTTACGATTGAGTGGTTATAAGGTCGGACTTCTCATCAACTTCAATGTTCCTCGTCTGAGAAGCGGCATTAAGAGAATGGTCAATAATCTGTAGCGAAGCATTCCTCTGCGTTCTCCGCGCCCCTGCGGTTCAGGCTGTGCCGTTGGTCATTCAGGCTATTGCCGTTGGCCGCCATACGAGATGCGTCAGCCGCGCAGCAACTCGGAGACCTGAGTACGCAGCCTGCCAAGATCGGCGGCGTCGATGTCGGCGCCGTAAAGCTGCTTCCACTTGCGCGCCGAACGCTCGAGGCGACGCAGGTTCGCCTCGGTCGCGGCCTCCAATCGCGTGTGGGCGAACGTCACACGGTCCACGTCGAGCACAAAGGCCGTCAATGCCTCGTTGTGCCTGGCGAGCAGCACATTCTTCAGATTCAGATCTGGATGTCGCGCACCAATCGCACCGAGCCGGGCCATCAGCACGGCAGTTGCGTCCAGCGCGGCCCGCTTGATCGCCGCCGACGGTGAACCGATGAGCACGAACGCCAGGTCTCGTCCTCCGATGATCTCGCGCGTGGCAACGTCACTGCGCTTGAGCACGACGCCAGCGGGATACGTCGCATACGCGACCAGCTCCGGCGTCAGCACCCCCGACGCACGAAGCCGCAGTGATGTCGCCAACTCGCCGGGCGCACGAGTGCTGCCAAGGAAACGGTCGCGCGTGACCGGTGCGAACAAGCCCCCGTGCCTGGAGCGCCGAATGACCACCCGGGTCACCCCGTCCGGCAACGGTACCGCGTATGCGATACCCCGGCCCATCAGCTTGCGCGCCCTCGGATGACTCTGGCCGTACTCGTAGAGCGTGCCGTCCGCCATTGCCTCACGTATCGCGGGACCGAGCGATTCCACTACAACGACCTGCGCGTCCCCGACCGCGAACCGTGCGTAGCCGGCGGGCACCGGGTGCGACCCCCCGATCACAGCTCGACGCGATACACCGGGACCGGCTGGCTCTTTCCCTTGAGTTCCATCGGCGCCTGCTGCGTGAGCGCGGGCGGATTCTTCAGCACCCGGCGGAACTCATCAGAGATGAGAATCTCGCGTGGTGCGGCCGCGGAACAGAGCCGGCTTGCCGTATTGACCGTATCTCCGATGACGGTATACTCGAGCCGTCGTTCAGACCCAATGTTGCCGGCGAAGGCCTCGCCGTAATTGAGGCCAATACCAATCTGCAGTCCGGGACGGCCTTCACCCTTCCACTTCGTATTGAGCTTGTCGAGCTCGTGGATCATGCTGATCGCCGATTCCATGGCGCGGTCCGCATCGTCAGGCTCACCGAGCGGTGCTCCCCACTGCGCCATGACGGCATCGCCGATGAACTTGTCGAGCGTGCCACCATGCGTGAAGACGCATTCCACCATCTCGGTGAAATACTCGGTGAGCAGGTGCGCCATGTCATCGGGCTTCATCGTCTCCGAGAGCGCGGTGAAACCGCGAATGTCGCTGAACAGCACCGCAACGGGGCGCTTGTCGCCACCGAGTTTCACCGCATCCGGCGAGCTGGCGATTCGCGCCGCGAGGCTGGGCGCGAAGTATCGCTCGAAGTTGCTGCGGATCATGGCTTCCTGCTGAATCCGCTGCGCGAACTGACTGTTCTCCACGGCGACGGCGGCAATGCCCGAGAACGCCGAAAGAAACTCCATGTCGTCTTCCGTGAAGCGGTGTGCGGTCGTGAGGTTGTCGACGTACAGCACGCCAAGCACGCGGTTCTCGCTGCCGATCAGCGGCGCGCAGATGGCGGAGCGCACCTGCTGCATCAGGATCGATTGTCCGCCGAACCGCTGATCCTCTCCCGCGTTATCGGAGAGGATGACGGACTTCTCCTCGACCGCCTTGCGGGCAATGGACTGCGGTACCGACGCGCCGCCGGTGATCTTTCCCTTCTTGTTATGCGAGATCTTCGTGACGAGATCACTCTTTTCGTCGCCGAGCAGGATGGACACGCGATCGACGTCGAACACCTGGAAGCAGTACTTGACGATCTCCTCGAGCATCTGATCGATCGCGATCGCCCGGCTCAGTCCCTTCGAGACCTCGAGCAGCGTCGACAGCTTCTGGGCGTTGCGATCGATGACCGGGTTGTCGCTCGGGGTCGGCGATCTCTTGTCGTCCAGTCCAAGCGCGGCTCCGATCGTTCCGCCGCCAAGCATGCCTTTCGAATCGCGCAGGGGCACCTGCCGGACGATGGTCGCTCCCGGCTTGGCGGCCGGCATCGGCATCGGAGCCTCCATCGGCGTAGGGGCCATCTCCTTGAGCCGAAATGCCACCTTGCCGAACGTAACCACGTCGCCGGGAGCCACTTTCGTGCTCTCGATCTTGGCGCCGTTCAGGAAGGTGCCGTTGCTGGAGCCCAGATCCTTCACCGAGATCCCGCCCGGATCGCACGTGACTTCGGCGTGCCGTCTCGATATGGTTGGATCGAACACCGGGATGTCGCTGTTCAGGGCGCGCCCGACCACGAGCGTGACGCCGCTTTTCAGCTCGAACGCCTGTTCCCCTTCGGTACTGACGAGTTTGTAGAGCATCGTCGGGAAATATGGCTACGGAACGCCCGCGCGCCTAGAAGAGGCGTTGGCGCCCGGTCGTACCCGCCCGATCGCCGTGAGCATCGCCCGCGACTTTGACTCCGTCTCTTCCCACTCGCGTTCGGGTACCGAATCGGCAACAATGCCAGCGCCCGCCTGCACCGAGGCCACCCCGCCGGCGACAACACACGTCCGGATGGTGATCGCCAGATCCAGCCGCTGCGCACCGGAGGCGATATATCCGACGGCGCCCGCGTACGCGCCGCGCCGCTCGGGCTCGAGCTCGTTGATAATCTCCATGGCCCGCACCTTCGGCGCACCGGTCATCGTGCCGGCGGGGAAGGTTGCCCTGAATGCATCAAGCGCGGTAAGTCCATCGCGCAGCTCGCCGCGCACTTCACTCACAATGTGCAGCACGTGCGAATACCGCTCGACCTTCATCAGCTCGGTCACCTCGACAGTGCCGTATCGAGCGACGCGACCGACATCGTTCCGGCCAAGGTCCACGAGCATCAGGTGCTCGGCCCGCTCCTTCTCGTCGGCGAGCAACTCCGCTTCCAGGCGCGCGTCTTCCTCCGCCGTGGGACCGCGGGGCCGTGTGCCGGCGATCGGCCGTACGGTCACCCAGCCATCGCTCACGCGCAGCTGCAACTCGGGCGAGCTCCCCACCAGCTCCACACCGTCGAGGACAAGATGATACATGTACGGCGATGGATTAATTGTCCGAATGGCCCGATACAGATCCGTCGTCGAGAAATCCAGCGGGACGGTGATGCGCCTGGACAGCAGCACCTGAAACGCATCGCCGGCGCCGATGTACTCCCGGATGCGGCCGATGTCCGAAAGGAACTGGCCGCGCTCATACCGCGAGGTGCCTGATGCTGGCGGTGCATCGATGGCAAGCTCGAGCGGCGACAGACTGGACGGGGCACGCAGCCGGTCGGCGACGTCACGGATCTCGCGAGCGGCGTCGTCGTAGAGACCGCGCATCACATCCGGCGACGAGCCGGCCGGCACGCGGACGCCCGTAACGAGTCTCGCCTGTGAGCGAAGATTATCGACGATGATCGTGACCGCGGTAAAGAGAAACAGGGCGTCCGGTAGCGATTGCGGCTCCGCGGCGCGGTCCGGGAGACGCTCGATGTAGCGAACGACGTCGTACCCGATGTAGCCGACAGCACCGCTCCAGAACCGGCCCAGCTCGGGCACGTCCACCGGGCGTTGCTCCGCGAGCAGACCTTCGAGGTCAGCCAGAGGGTCCGCCGGCGTCCGTGCGGCATGCCATCCGAGTTCGGGCGTCCAGTCGTGAATCACGCCGTCCCCGAGACGCCAGGCTCGGCGGGGTTCAGTGCCGAGGAAGGTGTAGCGCGACCAGGTCTCACTGCCCGCGGGCGCAGACTCGAGGAGAAAGCCGAATGGGCCGCGCCTGATCTTCGCGAACACGGCGACCGGAGTTTCGAGGTCGAGCACGAGGTCGTGCCAGAGGGGAACAAGTCCGCCCTCGCGGCTGAGCTCCGCAAACCGCTCGAACGAGATCATGCTGGTCGCCCGATGCACGGGCACGATGCCAGGGTTGAGGTCGTGACTGATCGGGCTTGTCGCGTGGCGACCGGTATGGTGTTCATGTCATATTCCGTCATGAATCGATTCTTCGCGGCGTCGCTGGTTGCGCCGCTGCTGTTGATGCCGCGCCTGATGACGGCGCAGCGTTGGGACGACGCCAGGTCACGAGCGCTGGTGGAGCGTGCCACCGAGCGACGCGCACTACAGATCGCCGATACGGGACTCGCGGATTACCGCGCTCGTGCGCACGGCTACCTGACCTTCCTTGCACAGCTGGGTGACCAGCAGCGCGCATCGGGCTCGCTGTCGGATCCCATCCGATTTACCGAGCCTCCTAAGGTAGTCAAGGCGGATGAGCTGGCGCTGGAAGTATTCTGGCTCGCCCCCAACCTCAGCAAGCAGCGCATTATGGGACGCAGGGATACGCTGCTGCTGCCAACCGACATCAGCTACCACCGAGATCATCTCGGGATCGTCCAGAACAACTTCCCCGACATCATTCGCCTCGGCGATGGCGATGAAGTGCAGGACGTTCCGCACCCGCTGTCGGCAAAGGGGCTCCCGTTTTACCAGTACGCCATCACCGACTCGCTCCGCATTCGGCTCACCGATCGGACGATTGAAGTGCTGCAGGTGAAGGTGCGACCCCGCGATGATCAGCAGCCCGGTGTGATCGGGGCCCTGTTCATCGACCGCGAGAGCGGGGACGTGGTACGAATGGCGTTCAACTTCACGCGATCGGCGTTCAAGGATCGTGAGCTCGAGGACCTCTCCATCGTGCTCGAGAATGGACTGATCAATGGCCGCTTCTGGCTGCCTCGCCAGCAGGAGATCGAGATTCGCAGGACCGGCACGTGGATGAAATTTCCCGCGCGAGGCATTATCCGGGGGCGTTGGGAGATCTGCTGTTACGAGATCAACGGTGGGATAGATCGACGCTTTTTTGCCGGTCCTGAAATCGTCATCGCGCCCCAGGCAGTCCGGGATTCGATCGTGTGGAGCGGACGCATCCTCGATTCACTGCCACCGGATATCCGCGCGGTCACGCTCGAGGAAGTGAAGCGCGTGCAGGAGGAAGCGCGCGCGCTCGTGAAGGCTGACGCGCTCGAACGAACACAGGGTGGCGCACTCGCCGCCAGCCAAGTCTCGGACTTCATCCGATTCAACCGGGTCGAGGGGTTCGCGGTTGGTGCCGGCGCGGTTCGCGGACTCGGGCGGGGCGCGTCGGTTACCGGAACGGGACGGTGGGGCACCGCGGACAAGCAGGCGAAGGGCGAGCTGTCGCTCGGGGTACAGCGAGCGACCGGGCGCGGGGTCCGGGTCATCGCGTACCGGCGATATCGGGACGCGGGCGATGAAGCGGAGACGTCCCTCCTGCGGAACACCATCGCGGCCCAGGAATTCGCGAGCGACTACACGCAGCCCTTCGACACGAGAGGCGGCGGACTGGTGGCGGACCTCGGCGTCCTGTTCGCTACGCGACTGCAGGTGGAAGCACTGTGGGAGAGGCAGCGCGCGCTGCAGATACACGCCACGCCCGCCAGCGGTCGCTTCGAGCCGACTGTTCAAGCCGAGGCGGTCAGTGAAGTACGCGTGGCGCTGCGCGGCAATGTGCCCACGCGGCTGAGCGTTGCGGGGTTCGAGGTCGCCTCGTCCGGAGAGCTTCGTAGTGCGGTGTTCGAACGGGCGGACGATGGAACCCGCGGCACGGTGCTGCGTGCGCATCTGAACGGACGCGCGGAGCGTCCCATTGGCGCGCATCGTCTGGTGTTGCAGACCAGCGCCGCGGCGGTGGGCTCGCGCCAGCCGTTGCCCGTGCAGGAGCTCGTGTTCCTCGGCGGGCCCACCACCGGTCCCGGCTATCGATTCCATGAGTTCGTCGGACGTTCGGGCCTCAGCCAGCGTGTCGAATGGCGGACGCCAGTCCCCTTCGTACCGATATCGCTCGGGCGATTTGGCCGCGTGCCGTCATCGGCGGCGATCGCACCATTTGCGCACGCGGTATATACCGGCCGGGACGCCACGGGGCTGCGCCAGGACGGGGTGTATCCGGCAGTCGGCGTCGGGTTCATCGCCTTGTTCGACCTGTTGCGCGTGGACCTCGCCCGCGGGCTCCGGGATGGCCGATGGACGTTCTCAATTGATTTCGCGCGCGATTTCTGGGGCCTGCTCTGACCGGTGCGGGCGGTAGATTGCACGTCACATCATGACCGACGGCGCGCAATAGCTGCACGCGGTCCACGTCATTTGATGGAAGTCTGACCAGTACGTAGTTTGTAACGCTGAACCTCAGCCCGCGCTGGAGCGTGCATGGCCCCAAGGCCTATTCGTGATGACTGGCTGCTGACAACGCTGGAAGCGCTGCTTCCAGCGGAAACCATCGACAAGCTGAAGTCGGTGGCGCAGGACAGTTATTGGGAGTCGGCGACGCGGAACGGGCTGATCAAGGACGAGGAGATTCTCGAGGCGCTGAGCGCACGCTTCCGGATGCGCATCGCGAACCTGTCGCTCATCAGTCAGCAGGCGCGCGAGCTCGTGCCGGAGCAGCTCGCGCGAAAGTATCGCATCGTGCCGCTCTCCATTTCGGACTCGGTGCTGGATATCGCGACCTCCGACCCGCACGATCTCGATTGCGAGCGCACGCTCGCCTTCGCCACGGGACGCACGGTGAAGATGGCGCTCGCGTCGCCGACGAGGATCGGCGAACGGCTGGACGAGCTGTATCGGCCGGAGAACATGGTGGACAAGATCCTCGAGGGGGTCACCGGCAATTACGACATTCAGGCCATTGACGAGACCGATGTCGGAGATGCGGACCTTGGTCTCGATCGCGCATCTGAGCGTCCGATCATCCGGCTCGTGGATCACATCCTCGCGGAGGGAGTGACCTCGAGGGCGAGCGACATCCATCTGGAGCCCGAGGAGAGCGCGCTTGCGGTGCGCTACCGCATCGACGGCGTGCTCCGCCAGGCGATGACGCTCCCGCGCGCGGCGGGCGTGCCGCTGGTGTCCCGCATCAAGATCATCGCCGGGCTCGACATCGCGGACCGGCGCATGCCGCAGGATGGACGGGCGCGCGTCGCGGTCAACGGCCATCGGATCGACCTGCGTGTCTCGACACTGCCGGCGTCGCAGGGAGAAAAGGTCGTCATCCGGATTCTGGACAACCGGGCGACGGTGCTGTCGCTGGACAACATGGGCCTGGCCCCCGATGAAGCCGAGGCCATCCAGACGCTCCTGGGCTCCCGTGAAGGGATCATCCTCGTCACCGGTCCAACGGGTTCGGGGAAGACGACGACGCTGTATTCGCTCCTCCGGCAGGTTCAGAGTCGCGGAGTGAACATCGTCACGGTCGAGGATCCGGTCGAGTATCGTCTCCAGGGCGTGGTGCAGGTGCAGGTGAACGAAAAGGCCGGGCTCACCTTTGCGGCGGCACTGCGCTCCATTCTGCGCCAGGATCCTGACGTGGTGCTCGTTGGCGAGATCCGGGACAAGGAGACCGCTACGATCGCGACCCAGGCGTCGCTAACGGGCCACCTGGTGTTTTCGACACTGCACACGAATGACGCCGCCAGCTCGGTAACGCGCCTCGTGGATATCGGGATCGAGAGCTACAAGATTGCGGCCGCGATGAAGGGTGTCGTCGCGCAGCGACTCATGCGGAAGCTCTGCAAGACCTGTCGGGAGCCGCTCGATGAGGAGCCGTCGGAGAAGCTGAAGCGATGGATTCCGCAGGGGACCCAGCTCTATCGCGCGGTCGGGTGTCCGGCGTGCGCGCTCACGGGATACCGGGGCCGATTCGCGATCACCGAGGTGCTCCAGGTGAATCTCGAGACGGAGCGGCGGATCGCGGCCAACGAGTCGATGGACCGCATCGCGGAGTCGGCACGCGAAGCAGGCATGAAGTCTCTGTGGGAGTCAGGGATCTATCACGTCAAACGTGGGGAGACGGCACTCGAGGAGCTGACGCGCGTGCTCGAGATGCCGGCTGACGTTGCGCGAAATCCAGGCTCGATGCCCAGGAAGCTGTCGCCTTCGAGCCTGGCCGCGACTCCGGTCACGCCTCATGGCGCCGCGCCCGGGGCCACCGTGCATGCTCGTGCCACGCCGGCTCGACCAGTGCCCGCTGTGCTGCAGGGGGACGCCTTCTCTCTGCTGGACGATCATCACCGCCCGGGTGCAGCCGTCAAGGGAACGGAGGCGCGCGTGCTGCTTGTCGAAGACGAGGAGAACCTGCGGCGGTTGCTCCGCGATGTGCTCGAACGCAGTGGATTCAGTGTGAGCGAAGCCGCTGATGGCATCGAGGCGCTCGAAATGATCGATCGCTCCGCCCCCGACATCGTGGTGCTTGATCTCGACCTCCCAAAGCTCGACGGCTATGGCGTGTTGCGAAGGCTCAGGTCTCGGCGCGAAACGGCCTCGCTACCGGTGCTGGTGCTGACGGCCAAGGGCGACGAGGACAGCGAGGTGCTCGTGTTTGAATTCGGCGCAACGGAATTCCTGAGCAAACCCCTTCGTCCGCGCGCGCTGAGTGCCAGGCTCCGCTCGCTTCTCAAGCGACCTTCCTGAGCAGGTGCTCCCAAAATATTGGGAGCACAGCCAGTTGTGCTCCCTATGTCTATAGTATGCTCCGGTAGGCAATGGCACACGTAAATGTCGGTACCGTAGATGTTTATGTCATCGCCGAGATGGAGGGTGACTGGCGGGTTCTGGTGTTGCAGCGGGCCGCAGGG
>JBKJRV010000412.1:0-14010 GCA_046593115.1 Gemmatimonadaceae bacterium | reverse complement strand
TAAAGCGCAGAGGGTAGGCGTACTAGGGGACAGGTTCGCCACTGAGTTGTCGTGCAGAAGCACCGGGTTTCGAGCGAGATCGGGAACTCTTTCCCGCCACTGCGCATAGTTCTTGTGTGATTCAGTCCCATCCCTCGCCAGCGGTAGATGGTTCCGCATCCACTTCGCCGCGGACGTCGCGACGCCAACTGTGGATACGTGGCATCGTCGCGGTGCTCGCGGTCGCTGGCCTGGTGGTGTTCGGCCGTGCGGCCGCCGAGGGCATACCCGCATTTGCCGCGTGGGTTGAACGACAGGGGATATGGGGGCCGGTGGCGTTCGTGTTTGCGTACGCAATCGCCTGTGTCGCGTTTGTCCCCGCTTCGCTGCTGACCCTTGCGGCGGGCGCGATTTTCGGGCTTGGCCTCGGTATCGCCCTGGTGCTCGTCGGTGCCACCCTCGGCGCCATGGCTTCGTTTCTGATTGCCCGGTACGTCGCGCGCGACGCGATGAAGCGTCGCTTTGCGCGCAATCCCCGGCTTGCCGCGATCGACAGTGTGGTGGGTGACGACGGGCGCCGCATCGTGCTGCTGATGCGACTCTCTCCGGTCTTTCCGTTCAGCGCCCTGAACTACGCTCTCGGGCTGACGCGACTTCGCTTCGCGGACTTTGTCGTCGCGATGGCGGGCATTATTCCAGGCACGTCGCTTTACGTGTATTCGGGTACTGTCGCCGGCGCGGTCGCCAAGGCGGCCGGGGGGCACGGTCCTGAGCGGGGCATCGGCTACTATGTCGTTCTCGCGCTTGGCCTGACGGCCACGCTGGTCGTGACGGTCCTGATCACGCGCGCCGCTCGTCGCAAACTCCGCGAGGCTGATGGAGGAACGGGCGGTGAGATCGCAGCGCTTCCGGCCGTGCAGTGAGCACCGAGCGCGATGCGGCTTACGAGCGCGATGCGGCTTTTGAGCGCGACGTGCTGTCCTGTCTTCCGGGTATCGCCCGCTTTGCGCGGTCGCTCACTCGGGATGGGCCAGCCGCCGATGACCTGGTGCAGGAAACGTTTCTCATGGCCTATCGCGGCTATCACACGTTTCGCGCTGGTGATAACGCCATGCGGTGGATGCTCACGATTTGTCGCAATGCCTTTCTACGCGACCGTGAGCGTGGGAGCCGATTCTCGGCACTCGACGACGTGGACCCCGGCACCGAATCGCACGATGCCGCGTGCGCTCACATGGCCGCAGAGCAACAGGGCGAGCGTGACCTCCTCGATCGCATCGACATCGGTCCGGCAGTCGATCGCGCACTGCGCGGGCTGCCGGAAGACTTCCGGGTGACTGTGGTGCTGGTGGACATGGAAGGCTTGTCGTATCGCGAGGCGGCGGTGGTGGAGGGCGTGCCCGTGGGAACCATTCGCTCCCGCCTCTTCCGGGCTCGCCGCCTCCTGCAGGATCAGTTGTACGAGTTCGCCCGTGATGCCGGACTCCGCTCGGCGTTCCCGCCCACGTCTGAGCGGGTCGATGCAGAATCCCCAACGAGATCCGCGAAATGATGGCACCGGAACCGATCAACTCTCACGCCGACGGCGCTGCGGCAGCTCTCGACATCATCGACTGCACGACGGCGGTTCAACGGATGTGGGACTTCCTCGACGGCGAGCTGGATGGCGCACGGATGCGAGAGGTAGAGGCGCATCTGACGGCGTGTCGCCGGTGTCCATCGCACTTCGCGTTCGCGCAGTCACTGCTGGAGAGCATTGCGGCGTCTCGCGCGGTATTCGAGCAGCCCGAGGAGCTTAAGCTCCGGGTTGTGGCGGCGTTGCGTGCCGAGGGGTTTGCCGGCCGGCCATCGTAGATCCGCCGATCGCGGGGGGAACCGGCCTATGCGGAACCCATCTCGGCGGGAAGGCATCCCGGCAGGCACCGATCGCGGCGGGAACCCATCGCCGCGGGAACCAACTGCAGTCCTCGCCGCTAAGCCCGTTGTGTCCACTGCGGTGTATGAAATGCGTAACGGAAGAGCACTTTCCCTTCTCGGACTGCGAGTGTCCCTCGGGGCGCTCATGATCATTTGGGGGCTGGACAAGCTGGTGAATCCGGCCCACGGGCAGAAGGTTGCCGAGCACTTTTACTTCGGCCTGCTCGGTTCGGCCTCGATGATGCCGATACTCGGAGTGGCACAAATCGCACTTGGCGTGCTCGTGATCGCTGGTGTTGCCCGACGAAATACGTATCCGGTCCTTGCTGCTGTCACCGGCATGACGCTCATCGGCGTCTGGCGCTCGGTGATCGATCCGTGGGGCTGGATGATGAAAGGAGGGAATGCGCTGTTTTTTCCCTCGCTGATCATCTTCGCGAGCGTGCTGGTGCTGATCGCCTTCCGCGAAGACGACACACGTACAGTCGCGACGCTGCTGTCGCGAATTAAACCAGGGAGATCAAAATGAACCGTCGTCACTTTCTCGCGCTAATTCCCCCGGCGACGCTCGCCCCGCTCGCGGCGGCGCACGCGCTCGAGTCTCTCGTCACCATGCAGCCCATGTCGTCAATGTCCGATGTCCAGCAGGCCGCCGGCGGTCCCGTCAAGAAACTGAAGAAGGCGCACTCCGAGTGGAAGCGTGTGCTCACCGACGCGGAGTATGACGTCCTCTTCGAGGAATCCACGGAGCGTCCGAACAGCAGCAAGCTCAACGCCGAAAAGCACCCCGGCACGTTTGTGTGCGCGGCATGCTTTCTCCCGCTCTTCGATGCGGCGAGCAAGTTCGAGAGTGGCACGGGTTGGCCGAGCTTCACGTCGCCGATTGCCGGACACGTCGAGACGAAGCGCGATTTCAAACTCATCTGGCCGCGTACGGAGTATCACTGTGCGCGATGCGGTGGGCACCAGGGACATCTCTTCAACGACGGTCCGCAGCCAGCGGGAAAGCGCTATTGCAACAATGGCGTGGCACTGCAATTCGTCGCAAAGGGCGCGCGGCTGCCTGCGCTGAGGAGCTGAGATGCGTCTCTGCCTGAGCCAGTGGACGCTTGTGCTGGGCGTGGCGGTGCTGCCGGTGGGTGCCCTTGAAGGACAGCAGGCGTCAGCATCGGCGATGCAGCCATCGGCGATGAAAACCACGCCGGTGAAAACCGCGCCGGTGAAAACCGCGCCGGAGAAACTGCGGGCGGCGCTCGACACGGCGACTTTCGCCGGTGGATGTTTCTGGTGCATGGAACCGCCGTTCGACAAGCTGAAAGGTGTCGTTTCGACCACGTCGGGCTATATGGGCGGAACGGTGCACAATCCGACCTACGAGCAAGTCTCGTCGGGTGGAACGGGACACGCCGAGGTGGTACAGGTGGTTTTCGACCCATCCAGGGTCACGTACCCGCGCCTGCTGGAGGTATTCTGGCGCAACATCGACCCGATCACGCCGAACGCGCAGTTCTGTGACAAGGGAAGCCAGTATCGTTCGGCAATCTTCACCCACGGCGAGGCGCAGAACGCGACAGCCCTGGCGGCGAAGCAGGCGCTACAGAAATCCGGTCGCTTCAAACAGCCAGTGGTGACGGAGGTCGTCGCCGCCGCGCAGTTCTATGCGGCGGAGGGCTATCACCAGGATTATTACAAGAAGAATCCGGTGCGTTACAAATTTTACCGTGGACGGTGCGGCCGCGACGACAGGCTCAAGAAGCTTTGGAAGTAGGCCCGGTTCCCGCCAGGCAAGCCAGGTGTCCGAACACGACCTGATCGTCATCGGCGGCGGTGCGGCCGGACTCGTAACGAGTGCGGGCGCCGCCGGACTCGGCGCGCGCGTGGCGCTTGTCGAGCAGGATAGGCTCGGTGGGGAGTGTCTCTGGAACGGCTGCGTGCCGAGCAAGGCGTTGATCGCCTGTGCCCGTGCGGCGAACGACGCTCGCACCGCGAGCCGGTTCGGTGTTGACGCGGGCGACGTGAAGATCGACTTCGGGCGTGCAATGGCGTGGGTGCGCGAAGCGCAGCGACGCATTGAGCCCCACGACAGTCCGGATCGATTCCGCTCGCTGGGGGTGGACGTGATCTCCGGCACCGCACGCTTTACGGGCGAGCGAACGGTGCAGGTTGACGGACGGACGCTGCGCGCAAAGCGCATCGTGGTGGCCACTGGCTCGAAGCCCGCGGTGCCGCCCATTGACGGGTTGAGCGGCGTCCCGTTTCTGACGAACGAGACCATTTTCTCGCTGGAGCACCAGCCGCGAACGTTGCTCGTGCTTGGCGCTGGCCCAATCGGACTGGAGCTTGCGCAGGCGTTTGCCCGTCTCGGAACGACGGTACGTGTGCTCGAAGCGGGTTCGCACCTGCTTCCGCGCGAAGACCATGAGCTTGCGGAGCTGCTGGGCGCTCGACTCGCGGCGGAGGGCGTGGACATCATGCTCGACGCGAAGGTCGAGCGCGTTTCGCATCGCGACGGGATCTTTCGGCTCGACGCGAAACGCGGAGATGGCTCGGCCGTTGCCGTCGAAGGCGATGCGCTGCTGGTCGCGACAGGGCGTTCGTCGACCGTGGCCTCACTCGACCTCGCGCTCGCAGGCATCGACACGGGTCCGCAGGGTGTGGTGGTGGACGATCGACTGCGCACCACTGCCGCGGGGGTATGGGCCGCTGGCGACGTGACCGGCGGGCTTCGCTTCACTCATGTCGCCGACTATGAAGCGCGCCTGGTCCTGCGGAACGCGTTCTTCCCGTTGTCGTCGGCCGCCGACTACCGGGTGGTCCCATGGGTGACCTTCACCGATCCCGAGCTCGCGCATGTTGGACTGACCGAGCGGGAGGCGCGCGATCAGCATGGCGACGCGGTGCGCGTCTGGCGGCGGCCCTTTGACGACATGGATCGCGCCATCGCGGACGATCATCCGCACGGCATGGTGAAGCTCGTTACGGATCGAAAGGGAAAGCTGCTGGGCGGACACGTCCTGGGATATGGCGCCGGGAGCCTGATCGGAGAAATCACGCTGGCCATGAAACAGGGTGTCTCCGCTGCGGCGCTCGGGAATACCATCCATGCGTATCCCACCTATCCCGAGGCCATCAAGCAGGCGGCGGAAGGCCATGTGAAGTCGCGGTTCACGGGTTCGGTGCGCACGGTGGTGCGGTGGATGGTGCGTCGCTGACGTCCTGGGTGGTGCGCTATCGGACTGAGCAGGACACGCGCTCTTGCACCGCCGTCGTGACCGTTGCTTATTTCGGTTCACATAGTGAAACCGAGTTTCATGAATATACCACTGGCGGTTCCCGGCACCCAGACGATCCTTCGCGCGGTGACGCTCCTGAAGGCATTCAGCGATGAGCGTCCCGAATGGGGGCTGACCGACATCGCGCGATCCGTCGGTCTCAACAAGACGACGGCCTTTCGCCTGCTCAACGCCCTCGAAAGCCAGGGGCTCCTCGCCCGGAATCCGCGCACCGATCAGTACCGGCTCGGCCCTGAGACCATCGCACTCGGAGCGCGGGCCCTTCGCTCCAATGACCTGCGCACCGCGAGTCATGCGATACTCCGTGAGCTCGCCGACGCCGTGTCGGAAACCGCGACACTCGAAGTGCTGGAAGGCGCGAACGTCCTCATCCTCGACGAGTTCGCGGGACCCTCGCTCGTCGGAACGAGCGCGTCCATTGGCACGCGGTGGCCATCGCACGCCACGTCCACCGGTAAGGTCCTCCTGGCCGAACTCTCGACCGTCGAGCGGAATCGCATGCTCCCGCGCCGGCTGACCCGCATGACCGGGCGCACCATCACCGATCGCGCATCGCTGACTCGCGAGCTCGCCAGGGTGCGGTCGCGCGGCTTCGCGACGGCGGTCGAAGAGTTGGAACCAGGTTACGTGGCGGTTGGCGCACCAGTCAGGAATCACGACGGTCGAGTCGTGGCGGGCCTCAGCATTGGCGGGCCGAGCGCGCGGCTCACGGCCGCGCGGGTGGTTGCGGTCATTCCGATCGTGCAGCGCGCAGCGAAGGAAGTATCCCGCCGGCTCGGGTTCGCCGGATGAGTACGGCCAACCTGCGGCAGACTCCCTTTCACACACGCACGTCCGCGCTGAGCGAGGGGCAGAACTGGCGGCGCTGGGCGGGCTTCATGGTGGCGAGCTCCTACGAGCTGGCTCATGACCGGGAGTATCACGCCATCCGGAGCTCCGCCACGCACTTCGACGACTCGCCGCTCTACAAGTATCTGATCACGGGACCGGATGCAGCGCGTCTTCTCGATCGGGTGGTCACGCGGAACGTGTCGGCGTCGAAGGTCAATCAGGTGCTGTACACCCCATGGTGCGACAGTGCGGGCAAGGTGATCGACGACGGCACTATATCGCGGCTGGATGAAAACGTCTTCCGCATGACATCAGCGGACCCAAACCTTCGGTGGCTGAGCACCAATGCGGTCGGACTCGATGTCACGGTGGACGATGTATCCGACAGGACGGGAGCACTCTCGCTGCAGGGGCCGATGTCGCGGGTCATCCTCGAGGCACTGACGGGCGCTGCTCTGGGGAAGCTCAAGTTCTTCCGGCTCACGCATGCCACCGTGCGCGGCATCTCGTTGACTATCTCGCGCACCGGATACACGGGCGACCTTGGCTACGAGCTCTGGATCGATGCCGAGCATGCCGAGTTGCTGTGGGATGCCCTCATGGAGGCCGGGCGCAACTTCGGGATCACGCCCGCCGGTATTCTCGCACTCGATGTGGCACGGATCGAGGCGGGGCTGCTGCTGATCGAAGTAGACTATGTCTCTTCGCGTCACGCGCTCATCGAAGGCCAGAAGTCATCGCCGTATGAGCTCAATCTCGGGTGGGCGGTGAACCTGGAGAAGGAGCGATTCGTCGGCCGCGGCGCGCTGGAGGCAGAGCATGCGCGTGGGCCGTCCTGGCAGTTCGTCGGGGTCGAGGTGGAGTGGGAGTCGCTCGAGCAACTCTTCGCGAATGTCGGCCTGCCGCCGAGGTTGCCGACGATTGCCTGGCGCACGAGCGTGCCGCTCTATGTCGGGGACGAGCAGGTGGGGTACGCGACCAGTGGCTGCTGGTCGCCGATCCTCAAACGCTATATCGCACTCGGTCACGTGCGCGCCGAGTACGCGGCGATGGGCCGGGCGGTGGATATCGAGATCACGGTGGAGCATCACCGCCGTCGCGCGCGGGCCAGGGTGGTGAAGACGCCGTTCTTCAATCCCGAGCGCAAGCGCGCATGAGCGTCGTGACGTGCTTGCCACGCCCTGCGCTCCATGGGATGAGTCCGATCAGATGAGCGTCCAGGCCAGGCCCTACGACGCCATCGTGATTGGTGGCGGGCACAACGGGCTCGTGACCGCGGCCTATCTCGCGCGGGCCGGCAAGTCGGTGCTTGTGCTCGAGAAGCGACATCTGGTGGGAGGCGCGGCCGTGACCGAGGAGATTTATCCGGGGTTCAGGTACTCGGTGTTCTCCTACGTCGTGAGTCTCCTGCGCCCGGAGATCATGCGCGACTTGAATCTGCCCGCGCATGGGCTGGAGATACTCCCGCTCGAAAGCACCGTCACGCCCATGCACAACGGCGATCACCTGGCGATGTGGGGCGATCACGACCGCACGCGTCGTGAGCTGTATCGCCATTCCGCACGGGATGCGGAGGCCTACGATGAGTTTGGCCGCCTGATGCATCACATGGCGCTGGCGGTCCGTCCGATTCTTTCGATGATGCCGCCCGACCCGACGTCGCTCAGTCCTGCCGAGCTGTTGTCCATGGCGAAATTGGGGAAGCACTTTCGCGACCTGGGACAGGACCATTTCCACGCCCTCTACAAGCTCATGACCATGAGCTCGGCCGACTTTCTGGACGAGTGGTTTGAGACGGACGTCCTGAAGGCGACGAAGTCGGCCAGTGGGATCATTGGCACCTTTCTCGGGCCGCGATCGCCCGGCTCCGCGTATGTGCTGCTGCATCACTACATGGGGGAGATCGACGGTGCCTTTCGCGCGTGGGGTTTCGCGAAGGGAGGAACCGGAGCGATCAGCGAAGCGATCGCGTCGGCTGCACGCCGGTTTGGCGCGACCATTCGCACGAACGCGGGTGTGTCGAAGGTGCTCGTTCGAAATGGACAGGCCACCGGCGTCGTGCTCGACAGCGGAGAGGAGATACGCGCCCGCGTCGTCGTATCGGGGCTGGATCCCAAGCGCACCTTTCTTCAGTTGCTCGACCCGAAGGAGCTGCCCGCGGAGCTGGTGGAGAGTATCTCGCGGTTCAAGTTTCGTGGTTCGTCGGGCAAGGTGAATCTCGCGCTCTCCGAACTGCCGAATTTCACCTGCATGCCGGGTGTGGGCCCGCACCTGCGCGGCGCGGTGTCCATCAGCCCGAGTCTGGACTACGTCGAGCGCGCCTATGACGACGCGAAATACGGCGCGTTCTCGAAGAAGCCGTACATGGACATCATCATCCCATCAATGATCGATCCCGGCATGGCGCCGCCCGGCAAGCACGTGATGTCCATCTTCGTGCAGTACGCGCCCTACAACATCGACGGGGGCTGGAACGACCAGAAACGCGACGCGTTCGGCGACGCGGTCATCGACACGCTGGCCGAGTATGCGCCGAACATCAAGTCCGCGATTCTGCACCGGCAGGTGCTCACGCCGTGGGACATTGAGCAGATCACCGGCTTGAGCGAAGGAAACATCTTTCAGGGTGAGTTGGCGCTCCACCAGCTCTTCTTCCTGCGTCCGTCACCGCAGTGGTCGCGTTACACCACGCCGGTGGACCGCTTTTACCAGTGCGGCGCCGGAACGCACCCGGGTGGCGGGATCATGGGGGCGTCGGGCCGGCTGGCAGCGATGCGAATTCTGCGCGACTGGGCATGAAGTACGACACCATCGTCATCGGGGCGGGGGTGAATGGACTTGTTACCGCGAACTATCTGGCCCGCGCCGGGCAACGCGTGCTTGTCGTCGAGTCGCGCGACGTGGTGGGAGGCAGCCACACCACCGAGGAGATCGCGCCGGGTTTTCGGGTCGACACCTGCGCACACGATGTCGGATGGTTCTCGCCGCGTCTCGCAAGCGACCTGCAGCTGGCGAGTCACGGGCTCGTCCTCGAGCAGTCGGAGACATCGGTGTTCACACCGCTGCCTGACGGTCGCCATCTCGTGCTCTCGCGCAACCAGCGGCACACCGCCGAATCGATCGCTGTGCACTCCAGCCGCGATGCCAGTCGCTGGCCGGCGTTTGCCACGCGCATGTCGCGACTCTGCGAATTTCTCGCGCACTTGTACTCGGCATCGCCACCGCTGCTCATGAGCTCGAAAGTCCCGGACCTGATCATGCTGCTGGGACTTGGCCGCAAGATGCGGGGGCTTGGCAAGGTGGACATGGTCGAGTTGCTTCGGACGCTGCCGATGTCCGTTGCCGAGCTGCTCGACGATCATTTCGAGAGTGATGTGCTGAAGGGGACGCTGGGTGCGGGCGGCATCACCAACATCATGCAGGGGCCGCGCTCCGGCGGGACTGCCTTCGTCATGCTGCACCACCAGGTGGGCGCACCGGCAGGACAGTTCCGTGCCCGCCCGATTCCACGCGGCGGCGTGGGCGTGCTGTCCGCGGCACTCGTGGCCGCGGCCCGAGCGCGGGGCGTCGAGGTTCGCGTTGGCGCTCCGGTTGCGCGAATTCTGGTGGAAGGCGAGCGGGCGAGCGGAGTTGCGATGCAGAGTGGTGAACAGATTGCCTCTCGCGGGGTCGTGTCGAGCGCCGATCCTCGACGCACGCTGCTTGAATTGCTGGATCCGGGGCTCCTGGAGCCGGAGTTCGTGCGCGCGGTCCAGAACATCCGGTTCAGGGGCGTGCGAGCCAAGGTGAATCTGGCGCTGACGAAGCTGCCGTCATTCACGTCGCGGCCAGGCGATGGGGAGCACTTGCGCGGCGCTATCTCCATCAGCCCCAGCCTGGATTATCTGGAGCAGGCGTACGACGACGCCAAGCATCGTCGCATGTCGGCGCGTCCGTACCTGGAGGCGCGAATCCCGTCGATCAGCGATCCCGCGCTCGCGCCGCGCGGAGCGCACGTGATGTCGGTCGCTGTGCAGTATGCGCCGTATCGCCTGGACGCCGGATGGGACGATCGCTCGCGCGCGGATCTCGGCGACCGCGTCGTGGCGACGCTGGAGGAGTATGCTCCCGGGTTGTCGCGCACCGTCGCGCACCGTCAGGTCATCACACCACTGGACATCGAGCAGCGGTACGGAGCGTCCGAAGGAAATCTCTATCACGGCGAGATGACGCTCGATCAGATTCTGTTCATGCGCCCCGTTGCCGGGTGGGCGCGCTATCGGACGCCGGTGACCGGTGTCTACATGTGTGGCTCCGGTACGCACCCGGGTGGCGGCATTCCCGGGGCTGCCGGATACAACGCCGCGCGCGAAATGCTGAAGGACAAATGAGTCGGGCGCGGATCATCTCGTGAGGCCTTAGGATGGAGTCTTTCCACAAGACGGCAGAAACGTATCAGCAGGGGGCCACCACGATGCCCGGCGAATTCTACCTTTCGCCGGAGATCTTTCGGGACGAGCAGGCGCGGCTCTTCAGCCGGAAGTGGGTGTGCGTGGGACGCGCGGAACAGCTCGCGCTAGCGGGCCAGTATTTTCTGGCGACGGTCGCGGACGAGAGCCTCATTATCCTTCGCGATCAGGAAGGTGTACTTCGTGGTTTCTTCAACGTGTGCCGCCATCGCGGAACGCGACTGTGCGAGGAGCACACGGGGCGATTCCCGGGATCCATTCAGTGCCCGTACCACGCGTGGACCTACGCGACAGACGGGCAGCTGATAGGCGCTCCGCACATGAGCGAGGTCGCGGGATTCGACAAGCGCGCCTACCCGCTGCACGGTGTCGCTGTCCATGAATGGGAAGGGTTTCTCTTCGTGACCCTCGCATCGGATCCTGAACCGTTCGACGTCTGCTTTGCACCGGTCATGACCCGGTTCGCCCGCTTCAACATCGCGTCCCTGCGTTCTGCGCGGCGCATCGAGTACGACGTCGGGGCGAACTGGAAGCTGCTGTTCCAGAACTATTCGGAGTGCCTCCACTGTCCGATGATTCACCCGGGACTGACGAAGGTGACGCCGTACCTGAGCGGAGAGAACGACCTGACCGACGGCCCCTATCTGGGCGGATTCATGGTCATCACGCAGGAGGGGGGCAGCATGACCGAGAGTGGAAACCCCTGCGGGGTGACGATCGGTACGCTGTCCGGGGAAGATCTGCAGCGAGCGTACTACTATTCGCTTATGCCGAATCTGCTGCTCAGCATGCATCCGGATTACGTCATGGCGCATACCCTGTGGCCGGTCGCGCCAGATCGCACCAGAGTGGTTTGCGACTGGCTCTTTCACCCCGATTCGTTGAATGGTTCTGCTTCGGATCCGGAAGACGGGGTACGCTTCTGGGACACGGTCAATCGACAGGATTGGCACATTTGCGAGCGGAGTCAGGCTGGCATCGCGTCGCGCGTGTATCGGCCCGGACCCTACTCGCCGCGGGAGAGCGTTCCTGCGGCCTGGGACCGCGAATACCTGCGGATGTTGGGTCGGTGATACACTTTCGTGGTTGCACTACAGTCGGGCTCGTCGGTATCGTACGGCACCGGAAAGCACCACGCGGGGTATGGGACGCGCCACGAGTACGCTATCCGGCTTCACCCACCGCGTCGCCGGTATCCGTTTAACCAGCCCACATGCCCGAATACAGTTACCGCTGTCGCGCCTGCGACGCGCTCTTCAGCCGTCGCGAAAAGATGAGTGAGCACGGTGCCGCGCCGGTCCCGTGCCCGAAATGCCGGTCGAGCGATACGGAAAGCGTGCTTAGCGCCGCGTATCCGCGTTTGCCGCGCAAGTCCTGAAGGATCACTCATGTTCGACGATCTCCGCTCGTCGCTGCGCGACCTCCTCGCGGGTCGCGTGGCGCCGGAGGACCGTCGCGCGATGATGCACGCGATGAAGGAGACGCTCGTTCGCGCCAAGATGGGGGTGGAAGATCTTCGACAGGGGCTGTCGAGTACGCGGGTCCGCCTTGGCTCCGAGCGGAAGGAGCTCGAGACAGTGCAGCGGAGAAAGCTGCTGGCCGCGAATATCAACGATGCCGAGAC
The DNA here is from genome assembly GCA_046593115.1 of Gemmatimonadaceae bacterium. GTDB lineage: Bacteria > Gemmatimonadota > Gemmatimonadetes > Gemmatimonadales > Gemmatimonadaceae > JBKJRV01. The sequence continues at coordinate 1,918 of JBKJRV010000412.1, read as the reverse complement.
GGTGGCGGTCGCTGAGCGATACGAGACGCAGCTGTCGGGCAAGGTCGACGTGCTGGAGCGGAAGCTTGCCGTTCAGGAGGCCGAGCTCATGATTGTCGAGCAGGAAGTCGCCTCGATGACGGCTGACCTCAAGACCGCGATGGCGGGTGCCGGGGCTGTGCCCCCTGTGACCTCGGCCACTGACGATCCACTCACTGATGAGTTGGATCCGCGTCCCGAGATCGACGGACTCATGCGCGCGCGGCAGCGGAGTGTTAATGAGGCTGACGCCGACGCCAAGCTCGCGGAGCTCAAGCGCCGCATGGGGAAATAGCATTCGCTTCCTGGCTGCTGTCGCACTCACTGTGGTCTCGCTCAGTACGTCGCTTCAGGCGCAGGCGCCGGACTCGGTGCCGCCCTCCGCCGATACGACGTTGCATGTGCCCCTCACCCCTGCGCCGGGCGCCATCGCTTGCGATGGGCTGAAGGTGTCGGAGGTCCAGGTGGTCACGAAGTCGCCGTATCCGAACGGCCTGACACGGCGCTGGCGCCTGCTCGCGCGTGTCGTGCTGGACGGGCACATGAGTACACGTCCCGGGGTCGTGCGCCGGTTTCTCGCGCTGCGTGAAGGGGATACCTGCACCGAGCTGCGCCGAACGGAGTCCGAGCGCCTGCTGCGCGCGCAGCCGTTTCTCGCGGATGCGAAGGTCGTTGCGGTTGACGATGGAGATGGCGGCGTGCGCATAGAGGTTGTCACCGTAGACGAAGTGTCCATCGTGGCCGATGTGGGTATTCGCGCGCCAGGAGGATTCACCAAGGTCGTCCTGGGCAATGCGAATGTCGGAGGTGGAGCGATGTACGCCGCCGGCAGCTGGAGGCAGGGCAACTTCTACCGTGATGATTACGGAATTCGCTTCCTCGACTACCAGTTCCTCGGGCGCCCGCATCACCTGGAACTCGATGCCGCGCGTCATTTCCGCGGCGGGGAGTGGATGGGACAGGCCAGTCACCCGTTCTTCACCGACTTCCAGCGATCGGCGTGGCGCATCACGATTGGCGAGAACCGATCCTACTACTCCGTGCAGGAGCCTGGCGCGCGATCCCCTTCCGTCGGCGTGTCGTGGAAGTTCGCGGACGTCGGCGGGATCATTCGGATCGGCGTCCCTGGACGGTTAAGTCTCTTCGGCGCGTCGCTCTCGCGGGAGCAGTCCGCGGCCGACGCGCGCTCGGTCTTCATCCTGCCGACGGGACTACAGGATGCAAACAAGCCGGAGCTCGAGCAGTATTCGACGCACCGAAGCGCGCGCCTGAATGCGCTCTGGGGCGTGCGCAATATTTCTTTCGTGCGTGTGCGCGGCTTCGACGCGCTCACGGGCGTGCAGGATATGCGCAAGGGATTCCAGTTGGGCACGCTGTTCGGCAGAAGTCTCCAGGTGCTCGGCTCACAGGATGATGACATACTTGTCGCCGCGGAGCTCTATGGCGGCAATGGGTCGGACCGCGTCTTCACTGCGTTCCAGATCCAGGGCGAAGGTCGGCAGAACTACGATCGAAACCAGTGGGACGCTATCCAGAGCAGCGGTCGAGCCGCGATGTATTTCAAGCCGTTTGACGCGCATACCCTGGTGGCATCCGGTGAATACGGAGTCGGCTTTCGGCAGCTCGTGCCGTTCCAGCTCGCGCTGGGGAACAAGGAAGGCGGCGTTCGCGGCTATCACGCGGCGCGGGTGGGCGGTTCGCAACGCATTGTGTTTCGCGGAGAGGAGCGATGGTTCATCGGCCGCCCGTTCGACCTGGGCGATGCCGGGCTCGCGCTCTTCAGCGACCTCGGTCGTGTCTGGGCCGGCGATGCACCGCTGGTGCGCCAGTAGCTGTCCACGCCGAGCGGTGCATCGCCGGCCCAGACACGACCGAGGTCGCTGAAGAGCGCGAGCCCGGC
>JBKJRV010000384.1:0-5781 GCA_046593115.1 Gemmatimonadaceae bacterium | reverse complement strand
ATCGGGTAGCCGGCCAGCACGCCGCGCGCGGCCGCTTCCTGAATGCCGCGGTCTACCGCGGGAACGAACTTCGAGGGAATGGCGCCGCCGACAATGTCGTCGACGAACTCGTAGCCGGCGCCCCGAGGCGTCGGCGCAAATCGCACCCAACAGTCGCCGAACTGTCCACGTCCTCCGCTCTGCTTCTTGTGTCGTCCCTGTCCTTCCGCCCTGGCAGACAGCGTCTCACGGTATGCGATTTTCGGCCGAGCGAGCTCCGCCTGCACGGAATATTTCCGTTTGAGCTTCGCAAGAATGACCTCGAGATGCCGTTCGCCCATTCCCGCGACCAGTGTTTCATGGGTGTCGGCACTGTACTGCAGCTCGAACGTCGGGTCTTCGTCATGCAGCTTGTGGAGTCCCGCCTGCACCTTCTCCTCCAGACCACGAACAACCGCGTGCACCGAGAAGGTGACCAGCGGCTCAGGGAAGCCGATCGGCGGAAGCCGAACCGGGTGCTCGCGAGTGGAGAGCGTATCGTTGGTGTGCGTATTCTTCAGCTTCGCGACACAGCCAATGTCTCCCGCCCGCAGCCGCGGCACCTCCAGGCGCTCCCTGCCTTGCGCGATGGACAGATGGCCCAGTTTTTCGCTCGTGTTGCGCGTCGCATTGAATACCTCCTGCCCGTTGACGACGCTGCCCGACAGAATGCGAAAGAACGAGACATCGCCCACGTGCGGCTCGGATTGCGTCTTGAAGACGAATGCCGAGAAGGGCGCGTCATCGCGGGCATGGATTTCGACCGTGGTATCGCCTTCGGCGCCGCGAAGTGCGTGCAACTCTTCCATGTCGAAAGCGGAGGGCATCAGCTCGACGATCTTGCTCAGCACCGCTCGAATCCCGTAGGTCCGTTCGGCCGAACAGCAGAACAGCGGAAAGAGCTCACCGCGCTTCATGCCTTCCTTCATCGCGGCGATCGCCTCCTCCCGCGAGATCTCGCCGCCCTCCAGGTAGCGCTCCAGCAAAGAGTCGTCGGTGGCGGCGATCGTTTCCATGAGCTGCTGGTAGTGGCGGTCGAACGCTGCCTTCAGATCCGGCGTGATGTCGGTTTCCCGATACTCGCCGGTCTTGGTCCCTTTCTCGTAGAGATGCGCTTTCTTCGAGAAGAGATTGAGAATGCCGCGAAAATCCGGACCCTCCCCGATCGGCACCTCCACCGGGATGACGCCGGTCGTCAGCTTGGACCGGATATCGTCGAGCACCCTATCGAAGCTCGCGTTTTCCTTGTCGAGCATGGAGACGACGAACAGGACCGGATCCCTGCGGCGGCGCGCCTCGCGAAACATGCGCTCAGTCCCGACTTCCACCCCGGCGGTGGAGCCGACGACGCACAGCGCGCCATCGGCAGCCGAAAGCCCCGCGATGGCGTCGCCCTGAAAGTCGAGATAGCCGGGTGTGTCGATCAAATTGATCCTCGTGTCCATCCACTCGGCGTATGCGCAGCCCACGTTGATGGAGTATTTGCGCTCGGTCTCTTCGGGGGCGTAGTCGGTGAGGGCCGTCCCATCGCGAACGGAGCCGTGTCGCCTGCTCGTACCAGAAACAAAAGCCAGCGTGTCGACCAGAGTGGTCTTCCCGCTGGCTCCATGACCGACAACCGCCACGTTACGGATCTCCGCGCTGCCATACTCGCGCATGCTCGAGCCCTCCCTTATCAGGTCAGCCTGCCGATCTTGGGCGCCTCCCGCAACCAGGTCCGTAGCTGTTCGTCATCCACATCGGCGAGGACGAAACCGGAGTCCACCTGTATCGCCCGCACCGATTGACGAGCATCGCTGATACAGGAGAACACGACGGCGCCATCACCCGCGCCCTGCGCGTGTGAGGCGCTCCAGAGGAGGCCTGCGTCGTCGGCGAAGACACGTTCGCCGCCCGATTTGCGCCGGGCCGGCCGGCGAGTGGAAGACTGCGGCATTCGGTGGGGGAAGAAGCGTCACCCCTGAATTGACGCCGGGTCGGTCGCGCGTCAAGGGCTCCAACGACGAAGGGCCGCCTGGTGGCGGCCCTTCGAACTGCGTCGGACGTCGAAAGTGGCGTTCAGTCTCCCTCATACTCGAAGGTAAGTCCATCAGCTTCACGAAGCGTGTCCAGCATCCCGTCCATCCTGGCGCGCGTCGCAGCGGTGACCTCCACGAACGGAGTCAGCGGAAACGTGATGGCGCGGCGCGCTCCTTCTGGCCAGTCCGGCATCGACAGTCCGGCCACCATCCGGTTGATCAACTGGCCGCATTCCCTGAGAAGATGTGCTGCCGTCACGCGCAGTGTCTCCAGGGGAATGTCGACGTCGCGCGACACGAGGTGACCTGACGAGTCACGCCACGCCGCGTCCCCGACCGCACCACGCTCGGGCCAGATGCCCAGGTGGCGGATCGTCTCCGAACGCTCATCATCGAGCCGGTGGCTCTCCACCGCCGCCGCCAGTGCGAGCGCAAGTGACTCCGATGTCGGCAGACCATAGAGCGTCACGACATCTCGCGACGCCCGGTCCGAATCCATGGACGACGGAACGGAGTTCACATGCGCCAGCACCGGCGAGTGTTCGGGATTTTCCTCGATCATGATGAGGATATCCATGCTCCCCTCCAGAAAAAAAGCACCGTTCGCGATAACTGCCCGGGGCACCATGCCCACCTTCCTCTTCCGCCTCGCAAACGTCGCAGCGGATCACGGGCTGAATTAAGAACCACCACGGAGACGATAGGTTCCGTGTGTCAATATTGCGTGTCGTTCCCGCACCAAACGTGTCTGGGCGCGACAGGTTATCCGGGTGAATGACTCAAGAAGGCATTCACCGGTCACTCACCCTCGGAAAAAGCAATTCGTGTACCGATGACGAGCATCACCATCAGAGCGACGTGCAGGAACAGCATCTGTGCACTCGAGAGCACCGACTCGTAGCCGGGACGCAGCGCCACTGGAAACAGCCGGGTGTTGAGCAGGAAGACCGTCGCCCCAAAGATCGCGGCCGCCGAAGCCGTCACACGCCAGCCGCGCCATCCCACGAGCCCCGCGAACAGAATGCCCCAGATCATGATGGCCGCCACGTGCACCAGCACGCCGACCGGCGTCACCAGCGGGTGCACCCCTGTGACGAGGGAAGCCCGGCCCCCCAGGATGACGTGCGCGGCGAGGTTGAATGGGAGCCACGGACGGCTGAGTCCCATCCCGAACGCCAGCAGCGCGCCGCCCGTCGCGGCAGCGGCCAGCAGGCCGGCATGGATGCCTGTACGGATGCGCGTTCGAATCACCCCGGTAAGGAAACGTCGCGCGAAACGCGCGGGAAGAGGCGCTCACCCCACCGAGCCTTGCCGGCTCCCAATGCAGCGGTAAGTTCTGCAGATGACCGACACCGCGCGTTCCACGGCCACAGTGCTCGTGGTCGAGGACAGCCCGGAGGTTCGGGATCTGTTGCGACGCCTCCTGGCGGCTTCCGCCTATGACGTCCTCACTGCTCACGATGGCAGCAGTGGTCTGGAAATGGCCCTCGACCATCAGCCCGATCTCGTCGTGCTCGACGTCGGACTCCCCTGCCAGTCGGGATTCGAGGTAGCGCAGGAGCTCCGTCGCCGGGGTTTCCTCGCCCCTGTCCTCATGCTGACCGCACGCGATACCGTGATCGATCGCGTCACCGGCCTCGACGCGGGCGCCGACGACTACCTCGCGAAGCCATTCAACAACGATGAGCTCCTCGCGAGAGTGAAGGCATTGTTGCGACGCGCGGCCATCCGCGCTGAAGAAACTGTCCTGCATGTCGGCGACCTGAGCCTGGACCCCATGACTCGCTCGGCACGCCGCGGAACGCGCGAGATCTCGCTGACACAGAAGGAATTCGTGCTGCTCGAATACCTCATGCGGAATGCCGGCCGGCCAGTCACCCGCCAGGCGATCAACGAACAGGTGTGGAAGCAGACGCTCGATCCGGAAACGAATATCGTCGACGTCTACATCAACTACCTGCGCCGCAAGGTGCGCGTTGACCAGGAGTCCGAGATCCTCCACACCGTTCGCGGGGTGGGATACATGCTCAGGGCCGACGGTCCGGAATGAACTGAGGGCGCGCCTCACACGAGACCCGCCCCCGTTTGCTGCCACGCACGTCCGGACGACTGGTCGAATCACGACCGGAGACATGCGCGTGGTCAGGTGCGATACGTCTGGATCGGTGGGCTACGGTCAGCCGTCCGTTACGCTGTAGGCCGAGAAGTGCTTGATGCGCCGGTGCAGTATCCCCGCGCCGAGATTGATGAAGGTACGCTGGGTGGGATCGGCCACCGATTCATCGATACCGGGAACGCCGATGGCCGGCGACCACAGAATCTGCAGGTCGGCTTCACTGACATCGTTCGTGAGGTTGTCAACGCGCATGAACAGCGTGACGTAATCATTCGCCCGCGTGGTGGGGACGAATCGCACTGCCGGCGTGAAATCGAGCCACTCGCGGCCGTTCAGCGACACGACTTCGACATGGAAGTTCACCGGTCCCTGCGCAGGCGTGCACGGCTTATCCCACTCGGTCGGTCCGTAGCTGGAATTCAATGCACAGATCGAGCGCTTGGGAAACCTGACCGCGTGCCTGCCGAGCCAGAAGAACCCGCCCGATGGCTCGACAACGATGTCGGCAGTCGTCGCGGTCGATCGCAAGGTCCTGACCTTCAGGCTCGGACCTCCAGCGGTCTTGTCGGCGCGCGGCGCGAGAGCATCGCCACTACATCCCACAACCGCGGCAAGAACCAGAGCGAACGAAAGGGAGCGAGCGACCGTCATTGGAGTCCTGTGGAAGTGATGACCCGCCATCGGGTTCATGCCCACAGTAAAGCAGGCCGCGTACCAGCGAGTGCCTACCTGTTGTTTATCTGTATCTTGTTAAATACCAACAAGTTACGACACAATTCCACCGGCCGATTTGTTCCAGACAACTCCGTGTTCAGACTACTTGCCCGAACCTCAGGACATTATGTCCGGGCGAGGAGGTGCTCGTACCGCTTGGTGATCTCCGCAAAACCCAGGTCCTTTACCCTGCCAGCATAGCGGTTGACCGAATCACGAATGACGTCGGGATCATGCTCCAGCAGCGTATCGGCGCATTCGGCGGTCAACCACGCCGCACAGTAGAAATCGCTGGCCTCCGCCAGGACCAGCGCGTCGCGAAAATATTGCACGGCCTCGCTGCTCCGGCCGTCGCGCGCCGTCAGGCGAATGCGAAGCGCCTCCACGAGCTCACGGCCCTGAAACCAGCCTGGCCGCGATTTCAGACGCTCCTGCGCATCCAGACAGGCGATCTGCGCCGCATCGATCTTTCCCTGCTGCAACAACGACAGGCCCGCGCCGGCGGCCGCACCAATCTCAACATCCGACTGGCCGATTCGCTGGGCCAGCGCCGAAGCGACGTCGTACAGTTCAGCAGCCGAATCATGTTCGGCGCGCTCCCGATCCAGATGCGCGAGATTGTACAGCGCGTATAGCTGACGCTCGCTGTTCTTCACCGCCGCGAAAATAGCGAGCGCCTCGCCAAAGAGCTCGCGCGCTCGCCCGAAGTCGCCGGTCTTCATTACCGCGACGCCAAGGTTGAGTGTGGCAACGCCCCACTGCTGAGGACTTCCCGCACTCCGGGCAAGCGTAATGGCCGTATTCAGCTCACGCTGTGTCTGTGTCCAGTCTCCAATGGAGATGTAGTACACGCCGAGGTTATTGTGGCAGCGTGCCTGGCCACGATAGTCTCCGGCCTTGCCATAAATCTCGAGC
>JBKJRV010000354.1:0-5340 GCA_046593115.1 Gemmatimonadaceae bacterium | reverse complement strand
CGAAAAGCGATCTCGACCTCGGTGCGCTCGCGCACGTTCCAGCGCGCCATGGACTCGATATCGGCGCGCTTGACGAAGGCGTTGTCCTCGTTCCGCAGCAGATTCTCGAGGAGGATCTTGAGGCTGAACGGGAGCGTGTCCACCGTGCTTCCCTGCAGCGCGCGCAGAGATTCGAGGCGGTACATGATGTATGGCTTGCCTTCGACATCGAGCGTCGCGCGACTGCCGAACGAATTCACTTTCGTCATTGGGCCGGAAGGGAAGAGGAACGCCACGACAATCTAGCATCCGCACGCCGGAGCACAGAAGAACGGCCAATTCTGAGCTCGTCTAAAGCTCTGGTTTACTCCATGGGGCGTCGGTCTGGGTTCTACCATGAGACGAATCTTCCAAGGTTTGGTTGAGCTCCTCTCTCATGTTGTTTCGAGATTCCGACAAAACAGGGACAGAGATCTGAAAAAAGCGTTGCAGGATCCGTCTAATGGTAGTACGAACTCTTGACGCCAATTTTGAGCTCGTCAAAGCTTTTGTTCACTCCGTGTGGCGTCGGCCTGGGTTCTACCATGAGGCGGATCTTCCGACGTTCGTTTGAGCTCCTCTTCCATGTTTCTTTGAGATCTCAACAAAGCAGGGACAGAGATTTCAGAAGAGCGGTGCTGGATGTCCCCTCATGGTAGATCGACCTCTCTCGCGATGAGGGTGCTGGAACCAGCGCCGGATAACCACGTTGCCTGTGCACGAACCATGCGTTGCAGATCGCCATGTCACGCGCATTCGTCAACGAAGACGCCGGCGGCTGGGGAAATCCCAACCGGCGATTCGATCTGCCCGAACGGGATGATCCGGAGTTCGACAAAGCCGCCGCCCGCGCCCTCCTCGACGCCGCCCAGTCGGGCGACACGGGAAGCGCGGAGATGGCCACAGGCTACTACTGGGGCGAAAAGCGGTTGAGGCCGCACGTGGAAGGAGTGCTCGCCCGGGCGATCCGCGAAAAGGACGAGGAGCTCGCGCGGGTGGCACGACGGTTTCTTCGCTGAATCACCAGCGCACCCCGCTTCGCGAGTCTCGGACATGAATTCCCCGGATCCCGTAGCGCTCGCCGTATCGCTGATGGAGATCGATTCCACCAGCGGCCGCGAAGGCGACGTCATCACGTACGCCGACCAGCTCCTCGGCCGGTCCGGATGGCAATGCACGCGCATTCCGGTCTCCGAAGGGCGCGATGTGCTCTACGCCACCAGCGGCGATGATCCCGCGATCACGCTGTCCACGCATCTCGACACCGTTCCGCCGTTCATCCCTCCCCGGCGCGAGGGAGGGCGTTTGTGGGGACGTGGCGCCTGCGACGCGAAGGGCATCGCGGCCTCGATGATTTGCGCCGCCGAGCGTCTGCGCTCGGATGGAATCGGTGTCGGCTTGCTCCTGGTGGTGGGGGAGGAGACGACCCACGATGGCGCCACCGCGGCCAACCGAGTCGCCACGCGAAGCCGCGTCCTTATCAACGGCGAGCCCACCGAGGGCACGCTCGCGCTGGGTACCAAGGGGGCGCTCCGCGTCACGCTGCGGACCGCCGGCGTAGCCGCACACTCGGCCTATCCCCAACTGGGACGCTCGGCCACCAGCGCCCTGGTTCGACTGCTCTCGGAGATAGACGATCTCCGTCTGCCGCACGACGCGTTGCTCGGCGACACAACGGTCAACATCGGCCGTCTGGCCGGAGGTGTGGCGGACAACGTGATTGCGCCGAGTGCGGAAGCGCGTCTCATGATCCGGCTCGTCTCCGACCCGGACGAGCTGCTGGGCCGCCTGCGAGAGTGGGTTGGCGATCGCGCCACCATCGAGGTGGGGCCGGTGGTGCCTCCGGTGAAGCTTGGCACGCTCCCGGGATTCCCGACGTCGGTCGCCGCGTATGCGACAGATATTCCGAAGCTGACCAACTGGGGCACTCCGTATCTCTTCGGGCCCGGTTCCATTCACGTGGCGCATCGCGACGATGAGCATGTCGAGGAGGCGGAGCTTCTGGGGGCAGTGGATATGTACAAAAGGATCGCAATGGCTGCGGCGGCAATGTTCCGATCCCCTTAAGAGGCGCCAACTGCGGTTGAATGGCTCAAGTCAGGGAAGCGCACGCAGCGAAACAGTTGTGGCACAAGCCATGCTTTTTGTATGTGCGAAGCCGGACGCGGCATGCCAGCCGCGGTCCTCGCATCCTGGAGCTCACGTGGCCTCACATACCAACACACACGTCCTGATCGCCGACGATCACGTCGATACGAGAGTGGTGCTCAAGCACTACCTCGAGGCGTATGGATTCGACGTGTGTGAAGCCGTAGATGGTGCCGACGCGCTCGTAATGATGCGACAGGAGCACCCGGACGCCGTCATTCTCGATGTGCAGATGCCGCGCATGGACGGGATGGCAGTGTTGCGAGCCATGCGTGCCGATGTGGAGCTCCATGACATGCCTGTGCTGATGCTGAGCGGCGATGCGCAGTGCGCCGATGCCAGGGAAGCGACTGCGGCCGGCGCCAACGAATGTCTCAGCAAGCCGGCGCACCCACGCGCAGTGTTCGAGGCCGTCAGGTTCCTGACGAGGGTGCGAGAGCTGTAGCGTTTTCCTGTGCCTTCGCTCCCCGATCGGTTCCTGTCGTCTCGGCGATGATCGCGTTGGTGGGACAATGACGTACGAATTCACCATCGGCGGGCGACCACGTCACCTTCGGCTCGCGAGCGACTGCTCTGCCATCGGGACCCCAGGCCATGAGCGACGGCTCCATCGCGATGCAGATGCCGCAGCGAATGCATTTTGGCGGGTCCACCCGGAGATGCACTTTCCGCTTGGGATAGACGCCACCGGCTTCGCTCAGGCACGCGTCGAGGTGGATGAGAGCGGCACTCGCGGCCAGGTATCCCTGTTCGATGACTTCGGCGGTGTGATTGAACGACAGCCACGAAACGTGGCCGAGCTTGGGCCGGATGAGAATCATTGGCGGACCCGACCAGGCGCCAAAGGGAAACTGCTGGAGGGCGTGCATCATGACCGTCGCTGAGCGCATGTAGACATTCGCGAAGCCCCGTTGCTCGATGGCCTCGGCGCGCTGGAGGTCAAAGCTGCCGACATCGACGGCGATGATCGCGTCGGCGTGCACCGCGGCGATTGATGCTGGCAGGTTGTCGATGACACCGCCGTCGATGCAGACCCGATTCCCCACGCGCCCCGGTGGAAAGAAGCCAGGGAGGGCGCAGGAGGCGTAGACGGCATCGGGGAGACTGACCCCCCGGAGTCCAGGGAGGCCCCAGACCATCTGGGTGCCGTGCTCGATATCGACGGTGTTGACGAGCAGCGTCCGTCCGAGCGCGTCGAAGTGGACCGCGGGCGTCACCGAATTGACGAGTTCGCGCAGCGGCTCCTGGAGATAAATGGACGTGGTACGCGTGCCGTTGCTGAGCATGCCGAGCCGATCCACGCGGAAGAGATCCTTGCGTTTCAGATCCAGTGCGCGGCGCTGCATCTCCGAGACCGCCAGTCCGCCGGCGTGCGCGGCGGCGATGAGCGCGCCGATGCTCGTACCGGCAATGACATCCGGCTCGACACCCCGTTCCTCCAGCGCGCGCAGAACGCCGATGTGAGCGAAGCCCTTCAGGCCGCCCCCGCCAAGGACGAGGGCGATGCGTCTGCGTGTGCTCATGGTGTAGAAAAGACGCCGGGTGTGGGGGCGGCGTCACCCCCCGACGCCGAAATTTACTTCATATACTGATACAGCCCATACAGGCCCACGATGGCACCGCCCACCGCGATCAGGGTGCCGACGTCACCACCGATGATGATGCCGACGATCACGGCGGCTCCGCCAGCGATCATCAGGGCGCGCGACTGACCAAGGTTTGCGGAGTCGCTTCGCCGCTGGACGTCGGTGGTCGAGTCGGTGGAGGCGGGCGCAAAGGCAGATCGTCCGGCTTCGATCGTTGGACCAACCGGCGCAGTGGAGACAGACGTTGGCGCGGTGCTGACGGCTGGCGCGGTGCTGACGGCTGGCGCGGGTGTCGTGACGGTCTGGGCGGCAGTGGTCAACGGAGCGACCGCCGCGAGGGCGAGGAGCATCGCGACTCGTGCTGATAAGCGCATTCTGAATCCTTGAGAAGAGATTGGAAGGACGAGCGAGGGCGAGAGCAGGAAGAATCGCGCCATTCCCGCTTAACATTGTTTCGACCCCGTCGTTAAAGCTACCTTTGCGGATGCATCCATTCCACTTAGCCGGTACCACCATGATCGCTCGCCTCACTCTTTTCGTGCTTCTTCTGCCTGCCATGGCGGCGGCGCAGTCCACGCGCGCCGCGCAACGGTCCGCTGCACCAGCCGCCTCCGGGCCCCGCATCACGGAGAGGGAGATCGACGGTCATCTCCGCTTTCTCTCGTCCGATCTTCTTGAAGGCCGAGCTCCGGCTTCCCGCGGTGGTCGACTGGCTGCCGAATACATCGCGAGCCAGCTGCGCATCGTGGGCGTGGAGCCCGGGATGGACAGCTCGTATTTCCAGCGTGTGCCGATCGACATTGTCGGTGCGGAGAAGGCTGGAGTGCGCATCGGGGCCAGCGGCAAGGCGACGGCTGCGCTCCGCTACCCTGACGACGTGGTGGTGTGGGCAGGGTCGGCGGTCGAGAGCAGCTCGGCTCGTGGGGAGCTGGTGTTCGTTGGCTACGGGTCCGCGGCGCCGGAATACCGGTGGGATGATTTCAAGGGCGTGGATCTGAAGGGGAAGGTGCTGCTTGTCCTCGTGAACGATCCGCCAGCGTCGGCCGCGGAGCCGAAGCTGTTCGGTGGCCGCGCGATGACGTACTACGGGCGGTGGACCTACAAGTTCGAGGAAGCGGAGCGTCGCGGTGCTGCCGGGATGCTCATCGTGCATACGCCGGAAGCGGCGGGTTATCCCTGGCATACCGTCGTCGGTTCCTGGGCCAAGGAGCAGCGCATGCTGCCCCGCGATCCCAAACTTCCGGCTGCCCTCGGGATGCGCGGCTGGATCACCGATTCCGCCGCGATGCGGCTGCTCACGGCAGCCGGTCAGGATCTCGCGAGCCTCCGCAAGCAGGCTGAAAGCCGCGACTTCCGTCCCGTGGCAACCGGCATCACGATTGACGCGTCGTTCCGAAACACCGTCCAGCATCTTCAGTCGGAGAACGTCGTCGGCGTCGTTCGTGGCAGTGATCCGAAGCTGCGCGACCAGTACATCGTTTACAGCGCGCACTGGGATCACCTCGGAATTGGACCAGCGGTGAACGGCGACTCCATCTACAACGGCGCGCTCGACAACGCCACGGCGAGGAGGTTGGCGGTCCCCGAG
>JBKJRV010000328.1:0-8019 GCA_046593115.1 Gemmatimonadaceae bacterium | reverse complement strand
TCGATCTGCTCGCGGGTCACATTGGTCGCCACTTCCGATGTCCGCGTCTCGGCGACATCAGGGTCGGCGGTCACCGTCACGGCGACGAGTGTCGCGCTCGCCGTCGAGAGCGCGAGGTCCAGGGTGAGGCTCTGTCCGATTCCGACCTGCAGATTTCGCGACACTGCCGCATAGCCCAGCCGGCGCACCGAGATCGTGTATCGCCCCGGCGTGAGGGCCGCAAGATTGTAGAAGCCGGTCTCGCGAGTCAGTGTCGAACGCTGGAAACCGGTTGAGCTATCCTGGGCGATGACCGTCACGTCGCCAAGCGGGGCGCCGCCCTGATCGCGGACGATGCCGCGCAGACTGCCGGTTGTTGTCTGTGCCATCGCGTGTCGCCACGGCGAACCGATGCACATCAGCACGAACGCGAGCGCCGCTACCAACCGTACGACCACCAGATTCCTCTTCATGGCATCAACCTCCTGAAGTAAGTGCGGGTTCGATTTCCAAAGACGCCGTCTTGAGCGCCACTCCCTGCAATTGTCCACGACTGTGCTGACCTCCTCCGCAGGACTGCCGCACGACGAGCGTGGTCGGCAGTGTCTCCTGCCGGCGCACGCGTCGAGCGCGGCCTCGAATGGCGGCCACCAATACGTCCGTAGCGCGCCGACCAAGCTCACTAATGGGCACGTGCACCGATGTCAGCGCCGGGCTGGCGTAGCGCGCCAGTGGAATGTCATCGAAGCCCGCGACCGCCAGCTCGCGCGGCACCTCGATCCCGACATCGCGCAACGCCGAGAGCGCACCCAGCGCCATCGAGTCGTTCGATGCGAAGAGCGCCGTCGGTATTGGTGACAGCCCCAGCAATTCCAGCGCCGCACGGTAGCCAGCGGCTTCGGAGAAATCACCGGCCAGCTGCCATTCGGGTGGGGCGTCCAGCAACGCCCTGCGCATCGCCGCGCGATAGCCTCGCAACCGCTCCTTCGCGTCATGATTGCGGGCCGGACCCCTGATAATCGCGATCCGCTCGTGGCCCATCCTCACAAGGTGGGTGACCATGGAGTACGCCCCGCCGTAATTATCGATGCTGAGCGAATTGAAGCGCGGGCGGCCCGTTCGCTGCTCGACCGCGGAGTCGACCAGCACCAGCGGCAACCCCTTCGGCAGCTTCGAGGCGAGCGTGGCTGCATCCAGATCGGGACACATGACGATCAGGCCATCCACCCGGCCGCGCATCGCATGCATGGCGGCCTCGATCGCCTCCTGGCTGTCGTGGGCACTGGACACGAGCAGATGGTAGCCGAGCCGCTGCGCTGCCTCATCGACTCCACGGATGATTTCAGAGAAGAACTCACCATACAGATCGGGCAGCAATACGCCGACCGTATTCGTTTTCCGCGTTGTCAGGCTTCTGGCGGCGCCATGCGGCGCGTACCGCAGCACGGCGGCGGCGGCGCGAATGCGGCGGCGGGTTTCGTCCTTCACCGGACCGCTGCAATTGAACGCACGGGACACCGTGGCGATCGAGACCCTCGCCTTGCGCGCTACGTCCTTGATTGTGGCCATCGCCCCCGCTGAAATGAAACCGCAGGATCATCGAGGCACGTCAACCCGTTCGCGAGGATTTCCGTGCCATGGAGTGGAAACGTTTACACCGGTCCTCGCCTTGTCAAGCACCGCTGCCTTGACAGATCTCCTTTCAACGCGCAAATGTCCGTCATCGTTCTTCGTCCTCCGGACCGTCGCCGGGACGCTTCCCCAATACAAACCGGCATGCGCATCAGCAGACTTTCCGCCACCGCCGCCGTTGCCGCCGCACTGCTGTTGGGCGCGTGCAACGGCGCCAGCCGGTCGTCCGGACCGTTCCCCCCACAGTCACCGTCAGATCCCTTCCTCGACACGGTGCAGACCAGAACCTTCCAGTGGTTCTGGGACGTAACCGACCCCACCACCGGACTCACCCCCGATCGCTGGCCGTCGCGCACCTTCTCGAGCGTCGGCGCGATCGGCTTTGGACTTTCCGCCTACATCGTCGGCGCGGAACGCGGGTACGTAACGCGCGCGCAGGCGGCGGAGCGCACGCTGAACACACTGCGCTATCTCTGGACGCTTCCGCAGGGCCCGACGGCCACCGGCGTCGCCGGACACATGGGATTCTTCTACCACTTTCTGAACCTCGATAACGGCCTTCGCTTCCAGCAGGTGGAGCTGTCCTCGATCGACACGGGGCTGATGCTCATCGGCGCGCTCACCTGCCAGCAGTATTTCGACGGCCCCGACGTCACCGAAACGGCAGTCCGCGCGTACGCCGACTCGCTCTATCGCCGCGCCGATTGGCAGTGGTTTGTGAAAACGCCACCCGTTGTCTCGATGGGCTGGCAGCCTGAAAGTGGTTTCAACTCGTACAACTGGGTTGGCTATGACGAGGCCATGTTCCTCTACGTGCTCGCGCTCGGCTCGCCTACCCATCCCGTAGACTCGACCGCCTGGGAGCGCTGGACGCAGGATTACCAGTGGCGCACGTACTACGGCCAATCCCACGTGAACTTTGCTCCCCTCTTCGGGCACCAGTACTCGCACGTGTGGATTGATTTCCGTGGCATCAGGGACGCGTACATGCGTGGCCGCGGCATCGACTACTTCGAGAACTCCCGCCGGGCGACATACTCGCAGCGGTCCTACGCGATCGATAATCCCGCCGGCTGGACCGGCTACGACGGCGACGTGTGGGGACTCAGCGCCGCCGATGGGCCCAAGGATACGACGCTCGTCTGGAACGGGCGCGAGCGTCGGTTCTTCACCTACGCGGCACGCGGCGCCGCCGCCAACGAAGTCCGCGATGATGGAACGCTGACACCCACCGCCGCCGGCGGCTCGGTGCCATTCGCCCCGGAAATCACGATCCCCGCGTTGAAGGCCATGCGCGCCCGCTACGGCGAGAACGTGTTCGGCAAGTACGGTTTCGTCGATGCCTTCAATCCGTCGTACCGGTTCGGCGGAACACTGCCTGCCGGCCGCATCGTCCCCGACGTTGGCTGGTTCGACACCGACTACCTCGGCATCGATCAAGGTCCCATCCTGCTGATGATCGAGAACTATCGAACGGGTCTGCTGTGGCGGCTGACGCGCGAGAATCCGTACATCAAGCGCGGGCTCAAGCGCGCTGGTTTCACGGGCGGATGGCTGGACCGCGCACCCTGACCGCCGCACCGTCTCGCCTGCGATCGACCCCTTCATGGAAGGTGACGATCGTTGGCATCGTCACGCTGGTCACCGGGGCTCTCGCGGCATGTAACCGGTCCTCCAGCAGCGAGGGCGTCGAGCTCAAGCTCTGGGCACTGGGGCGAGAAGGTGAGGTCGTTCAGCAGCTCATCCCGGAGTTCGAACGGCGCAATCCGGGCATTCGTGTGCGTGTGCAACAGGTCCCGTGGAGCGCCGCGCATGAGAAACTGCTGACAGGCTATGTCGGCGAATCCACGCCCGACGTCTCGCAGATGGGCAATACCTGGGTCCCCGAGTTCGCCGCGCTCGGTGCGCTCGAGCCACTCGATCCGCTCGTCACATCGGCGCGCGGCATCGACCGCGCGGATTTCTTTCCGGGCATCTGGGCCACGAATCTCGTCGCCGATACCACCTACGGCATTCCCTGGTACGTGGACACGCGCGTCATTTTCTACCGCACCGATCTGCTCGCCCGCGCTGGCATCACACGTCCGCCAACGAGTTGGGACGAATGGCTCACCGCCATGCGCGCCATCAAGGCGCTCGGCGGAAACACGAAATGGGCGATCCTCCTCCCACTGGATGAGTGGACACAACCTGTCGTGCTCGCGCAGCAACTCGGGTCGCCACTGCTCGCCGACGGTGGTCGCCGCGGCGCATTTCGACAGCCGGAATTCCGCCGCGCCTTCGAATTCTATGTGTCGCTGTATCGTGAGGGTCTCGCACCTACACTCGCGAACACGCAGGTCGCCAACCTGTACCAGGACTTCGCGGCTGGCACCTTTGCGATGTACATCACGGGTCCGTGGAACCTCGGCGAGTTTCGCACACGACTGCCCGCGAACATGCAGGATAAGTGGGCAACGATGCCGCTCCCCGGCCCGCGTGGCGCCGCGGATGGTCTCTCCTTCGCAGGCGGGGCAAGCCTGGTGCTGTATCGAACCTCGAAGCACAAGGCGGAGGCCTGGAAACTCATCCAGTATCTCACCGAGTCCGAGCAGCAGGTGCAATTCTACAAGCTCACAGGTGACCTGCCGGCACGCGTGTCAGCATGGCGCGACCCGGTCCTGTCCGAACCGCGCGCGGCTACCTTCAACGAGCAGCTGAAGCGCGTCGCCCCGCTGCCCCCCGTCCCCGAGATCGAGTTGATCGTCACTCGCGTGGCCAGCGCGGTCGAAGCCGCGGCGCGTGGTCGCACAACCATCGACGCCGCACTGGAAGCGCTGGACCGGGAAGTTGATCAGATCCTCGAAAAGCGGCGATGGATGCTCGCGCGGCAAGCCAGGGTTTCGCCATGACCGGTATCCCCGCGGACGGCACTCCCCTCTCTCCAGTACCGGCCAGGGTGCTCAACGCCGCTCCACGACGGACGCCCGCGAGTACGCGCGGAGAGAGCAACTCGGCCGGATACTATTTTCTGGCGCCTGCCCTGCTCCTGATCGGCATCTTCTTCTTCCTGCCGGTTGTCGCGGCACTCATCCTCAGCCTTACCGATTTCGACATTTATGCCGTCGCCGATCTCGACAATGCCCGTTTTGTGGGACTCGGAAATTTCGCGCGGCTGTTCCAGCATCCCGACTTCTGGAAGGCGCTTCGGAACACGCTGTATTTCGCCGTGGTCGGGGGCCCACTCACCATCGCGATATCGCTCGCCACGGCGCTCCTGCTGAACAACAAGCTGGTCCGGTGGCGTGGTGTTTTTCGAACCGCCTTCTTCACACCCTTCGTGACAACGCTCGTCGCGGTCGCCATCGTCTGGCGCTACCTGTACCACCCGCAGTACGGGCTGTTCAACTACGCCCTCGGGATGATCGGCATTTCCCCCATCGACTGGCTGGGAGACCCTCGGTGGGCGATGCCCGCGATCATCCTGATGGCAGCATGGAAGAACTTTGGCTACAACATGCTGATCTTCATCGCGGGTCTGCAAAGCATTCCCGAAGATCTGTATGAGGCGGCCCACCTCGATGGCGCGAGCGCGATGCAGCGCTTCCGTCACATCACGCTGCCAATGCTCGGACCAACGCTGATCTTCGTCGCCGTCATTACGATGATCGGCTACTTCCAGCTCTTCGCCGAGCCATACGTGATGACGCGTGGCGGCCCGCTGCGCAGTACAACGAGTATCGTCCTCCTGATGTACGAGGAAGGCTTCCGCTGGTGGCGCATGGGCTACGCGGCGGCGCTGGCATTCGTGCTCTTTGCCGTCATCCTTATCGCCACCTGGCTGCAGACGCTCCTGCGACGCAAGGAGCCCGCGTGAAACGGCGGCTCGAGCTCGTCCTGGTCTACGGTCTGCTCGTGCTCGGCGCAGTGATCGCGCTCGCTCCGATGCTGTGGATGCTGTCCGCGTCGTTCATGCCTGCAGGCGAAGCCAACAGCTACCCGCCGCATTTTCTGCCGAGTCGCTTCACCCTCGAGCATTATCGCGCGCTGTTCACGCGGCTCGACCTCGGTCGCTTCTTCATCAACAGTGCCATTGTCGCTACGACGGTCACGGTGGTTTCGCTCTTCGTGAACTCGATGGCGGGCTATGCCTTTGCCAAACTTCGGTTCCGCGGCCGCGACCGCATGTTCAAGATTCTCACGGCGGGGCTGCTGGTCCCGGTGCAGGTCGTGATGCTCCCGGTGTTCCTCATCATGAAGGAGCTGCATCTCGTCAACACATACGCCGGCGTCATCATCCCGTCCCTGTCGAGCATCTTCGGAATCTTCCTTGTCCGGCAGTATGCGCTCTCCTTTCCTGATGAGCTGCTCGACGCGGCCCGCATTGATGGCACGAGCGAGTTCCGGATCTACTGGTCCGTTACCCTGCCGGTGATTCGTCCCATTCTGGCGACGCTGGCTATCTGGACGTTCCTCAGTACATGGAACGACTTCATGTGGCCGTTGATCATCCTGACCGACGATTCGCGCTACACGCTCCCCGTGGCCTTGGCCAATCTGGTGGGCGAGCATGCTCAGGACACCGAGTTGATGATGGCCGGCTCGGTGCTCACCATCCTGCCGGTACTCGGTGTCTTTCTCGCGCTGCAGCGCTACTACATCGCCGGTATCACACTCGGCAGCGTGAAGGGATGATTCGTCGCGTGGTTCCCATGCGGTGTGCACCTCCCATGCGGTGTGCACCTCCCATGCAGTGTGCACCTCCCATGCAGTGTGCATCTCCCATGCGACGAGCAGCTGCCATTCGGTGCTCCCTCATGGCGATGACCATGATTGCGGCGGCGACATCCGTGCGAGCTCAGTCGCGGACACTGGATGATTTCGAGCGCGGAGGGCGCTGGACCGCACACCCTTCCGACGGCACGACGATGCGTATCGCGTCTGCGACCGGGCACCGGGGCAAGGGGCTTCGCATCGACTATGCCTTTTCTGGTGGAGGCTATGCGATCGTGCGTCGTGAGCTCCCACTCGATCTGCCAACGAATTACGAGCTGTCCTTCCGGATACGCGGCGCTTCGCCGTCGCAATCCCTCGAGGTCAAGCTCATTGATTCCACCGGCGACAACGTGTGGTGGCGCAACCAGCGTGACTTCATCTTTCCCGCCACGTGGCAGAAGGTGGCGATCAAGAAACGTCATATCGAGTTCGCCTGGGGCCCCCTCGGTGGCGGGGAGCTGCGCCGCGCCGCCGCCATTGAGATTGCGATCACCGCCAGCAGTGGCGGGCGTGGCTCGGTGTGGATTGATGACCTGGTTCTCGAAACGAAGCCGGCCCCTGTCACGAATGCATCGGCGCCGAGTGCAGCGGCGTCCTCCCACAATCAGGGCATGATCGCGGGCAACGCGGTTGACGGCGACAGCACCACGTTCTGGGACGCGGGTTCAGCATCGCGACGATGGATCACGGTCAATCTGGGAGGCGTCCGGGAGATCGGCGGGCTCGTCGTACACTGGTTGCCGGATGCGCATGCGCCGGACTACGACGTACAGACCTCCGACGACGGCGCAGCGTGGCGTACGGTCTATTCCGTTCGAGGCGGAGATGGCGACCGCGACTTCATCTACCTTCCCGAAACCGAAACGGGCCATGTGCGCGTCGTCGATCGCGCCGCAGGCCCACAGCGCCGCCTCGCCGTCCGCGAAATCACCATTCAGCCCGTCGAGTGGTCGGCGTCCCGCAACGCGTTCTTCACCGCCGTCGCCGCCGCCGCGCCGCGCGGCACTTATCCAAAGTATTTCAGCGGAGCCCAATCCTACTGGACCATCGTAGGCGCCAATGGGGATGCCAGGGAGGGTCTCATCAATGAGCAGGGGCTACTGGAAGTAGACCGCAGCGCCTTTTCCATCGAGCCGCTGGTGCACGCCGACGGGCGGCTCATCACGTGGGCGGATGTGAACACCACTGCAACTCTGGAGGAGGGATACCTGCCCATTCCTTCGGTCCAATGGCGAGCCGGCGACCTTGGGCTCACCGTTACCGCGTTCGCCAGCGGTGTGGCCGGAAACTCCGTCCTGTGGGCACGGTACCGGATGCACAACCGCGGCACCGCGCCAACCACGCCAACGCTCTTTCTCGCGATTCGCCCCTTCCAGGTCAATCCGCCAGCGCAGTTCCTGAACACTCGTGGTGGCACCGCCGAAGTGAGCCGCATTGCCTGGGACGGCAAGTCCCTACGCGTGCAGGGAGGGTCCGGCGCTCCTGCGAGACGCGTGATCCCGGTGAGCGCGCCCGCCGCCTTCGGTGCGACAACGTTCGATCGCGGCGACATCGTCACGAGCCTGCGACGCGGACGGTTGCCAGCCGCCGCAGCGGTAACCGACCACTTCGGCGCGGCGTCGGGCGCGCTGAGCTACCCCATGCGCCTCGCGC
>JBKJRV010000271.1:0-4475 GCA_046593115.1 Gemmatimonadaceae bacterium | reverse complement strand
CTCATCAAATGCCGCCGGTGGCTCGCTGATATCTTCGAGCATTGGATAATGACCCGAGAGTTCCAGACTCACCCGGAGCGGTTCTCTCCACGCGTGCGCCACGATCCCGAACGGCGTCTGCTCCATGACAACACCGTCATCTCCCAGAATTTGCCAACCGGCCCGGGACAGCGCGAACGCGAGCGTCGACTTCCCCGAGCCGGTGTCGCCGGTCATCAGCCATGCGCGGCCTGCCGGATCAACGGCGCCCGACGCATGGATGAAATAGCGGCCGCGATTTCGAAGTCGCAGAATGGCGCCGACGCGTGCGAGCTGCTGGCGCACCTCCCGGCCGGCCGAGGAGTAGCCCGGTCCACGAACCAGGCGATCGTTCCGCACCGACAACGTCGCCCCGTCAACGAGGTGACGAAGCACAGTGGTCGAACCAGCCACCGAGGCCTCGACGTCGCCCCACTGCCAGCGCACCGGCGAACTCACGCCGACCTCGCGAGTTGGGTCCACGGGTGCTCGGGAAAATCAGCGAGGAACCCGGTCTTGCCGTGCCGCCGCGCGCAGCTGAGACAGGGAAATTCATCGAGCTCGTCGTGTGCGCCGATCTGATGCAGCATGGCCGTCTCGGTGGTGAACTCCGCGTAGCGAGCCTCAGCGCGCTGCACGATCGTCGCAAGGGAATCGACGTTCAGGTCCCCGAGCAGCACTTCGTCGCCGGTACCGTATCGCGAGAGCTGGCAGCAGAACGGCACCCTGCCCAGCCCATCCACATATACCTGCCGCAGGGCGAGTGTGTTGCAGAGTGGCCGAGGAAACGGCAGAAAGGCGCCGTAGTCGATGAAGACGGGGACCGTGCTCGTTCGCGAGAGCGCGAAGACCTCGAGCGCGACCGCCTTCCATTCTTCCGGCCCCAGGTCTGATGCCGCGATCGCCGTTTCCGGCGTGGGCTGCGGCAGGATCACGTGGAACTCACCGACGCCCAGCTCGTTGGCGAGCTGCACCGCTTCGACGATCTCGCCACGCGACTCACGAGTGACCACGAGCGAGAGCTCTGCGCGAATGCCGCTTGCGAGCAGCGCCGCGACCGCCACCAGGGCTTTGCGAAAGCTGCCATGCCCGCGTTCAGCGTCGTGCGTGTGCGCGAGCCCACCGCTGAGGCTGACGCGCACAAAGCTGGGCGGGTGCGCGAGCAACGCGGGGAGATGACGGGGTACGTGCCACCCGTTCGTCACGAAACGATAGGGGATGTTGCGTCTCCCCAGCTCGGCGACCACGGCCGGGAACAGTGGCGCGGCCAGTGGCTCGCCGCCGGTGAGCACCACCGCCAAGGGGTGATGGCCAGCAACCGCCTCGTCCAGTACCCGGGTGATGAACGGCAAGGTGAGACTCTCGATCTGCGCCTGGTGCGAACCACGAATGCAGTGGTTGCAGTGCAGGTTACACAGGTTCGAAAGCTCGAACCCGAGATCGAGAGGGCGCACGATATCTAGGTCGTGCTGCCCAGTTTGTAGACGACCTGATCCCAGAATGTCGTCCAGGTATTGCCTGGAGCGTCAGTGCCGAGGCCATTCGTTCCGGCCCGGTGGCCAAAGAAATAGAACGAGTAGTCGTTGGAGGGGAGTGCGATGCTGGAGCTCCAGCTCGCGCTCGTGTACGCGAGCGACAGGGTCGGCGTGGCGCTGCCATCCATGAACAGCTCGACATTGCCGGTGCCGTTTTTCACCAGTTTGTAGGTGTGGCTGACGCCGGTAGTCGTCGTTGCGGGGGTGCCGATGAAGGCGAACGCGCTGGTGATGAAGCCCACCTGGGTCCTGTTCAAGCCGACAGCGAGAAACTTGGTATTGTCGTCGATCCCAAAATACCCGATCACGAAAGTACCCGGCTTGTTTGTACCGGCGGTCGTGGTCTGAAACATGGTCGTCTGGAAAAACCCGACGTCGCCAGAGCGAATGGAGTCCCGTCGAATGTATTCCCGAGTGAGGTTCGACGTCGTGACTGTCTGATTGACCGAAAGGGCGGTGCCCTCGGTTACAACCCAACCGGTTGCCGATGTGGAACGGGAGGTGATATCCCATCGCGGCTCGGCGCGGAGCTCGGGAAGCGAATCACCCTCGTAGACCACCTGAAACTGCGTGTCGCCACCAACGACCGGTTCCCAGGCAGCGCGGATCTGCACAAAGAAGTTGAACGTCAACGTGGTGAGGCTCGCGTCGAACACCCACTGACAGCCCCGGAAGCCTGCCACGCCCACCACGCATCCCGAGTTCGCCCGCGTGGTATCGCCGGCGCGCACGCGGTCGCGGTACCAGAAATACTTCTGATTGGGTGCGGTAAAGGTACCGGTGCCGTGCTGGTTGAAGATCTGCACATCGCAGAGTGCCGGCCCGCACGAGATGACCGGGTTCGACTGGAAAACAAAAATTCCCATCGTATCGCGCGGCGCCGTTCCGCTGCTCAGCTGTTCATCGCCGATGGCGAGCGTCTTGAGGTTCACGAGGCCGACGTCAGCGGTAAACTGCTTGCGCGCGCCCACCGTCGTGACCACAACCGCATTATTGAAGAGCCGGGAATCGGTGTTCTGGGTCCCGTACGTGGCAAGCGACAACCCTTCCGGCCTGGCAGCGGTGCGCGAGCCCACCACAATGGGCTCGAAGCGCATCGTCTGCGTTTCGGCATCGACGACGACGCGAAACTCGCCCAGCACCGGCGCATGGACCCGCGGGTCTTTGATCACACGCGGCGGGGCGGAGGGCGCGTCGGTACAGGCGCCGAGAAGTAACGCCAGAGCTGCGAAACGGAAGCGAGTCATCATTACCATCCGGAAAAGCCGTCTGTGGGAGGACCGTTTGGATCTGCATTCTGCGGACCGCCAGGAGAAACGAAGAAACCCTGACTGCCCTGGAGCATGAACATGGACGCCGTCATGGCCGCCTCGATCATCTCGGGCGACAATGGCGCCCGCGTTACGGCCATCAACGACTGGTGGCGAACGAGTGT
Organism: Gemmatimonadaceae bacterium; assembly: GCA_046593115.1. Taxonomy (GTDB): domain Bacteria; phylum Gemmatimonadota; class Gemmatimonadetes; order Gemmatimonadales; family Gemmatimonadaceae; genus JBKJRV01. Next base: position 1,487 of record JBKJRV010000271.1, on the reverse strand, counting down.
TGGCTCGTGCCACGGTTTTCGGTCCTGCTGAGTTGAGTCATCGGATGAACTCATTTGAGTTCGGGACCACGCTGGTAGCAGGACACATTAGAATCTCTTAATAATGAGACGAAATAGCTATGAGTTTGTCACTATAGACTTCAGCACAAACGACCACCGAAAAGAAATGTTTTCTTCGGACTCCTTCAGACAGATAGTCCTTAGGATCATACCTTCTAACGTTACTGATGTATGCAAATCGTACGCCAGCCTGTATTTCCTGATAAAGTGGACATATTATCCGGTTTTTCACGTATTAACTCCATATGGAACGGGTTAACAGGGAAACGGGGAACGCCGAGAAATGGGGACATTAGACCGATATTCCGCGCAATGCCATGTCGGTTGCAAAATCTCGGTGCAGTGCCGTACTCGGCGGCAGCCTAGGCGAACCGCGACAGGGCGAAGGGCGAAAGGTCGAACAGGGGGGGCCTACCCATTACCAGATCGGCGGCGACTTCGCCTACCACGCTCGCGAACTTGAATCCGTGTCCCGAACAGGCGCTGATAACCGTGACCCGCTCCGAGGCCGGGTGACGGTCGATGATGAAATGGCTGTCTGGCGTGTTGGTATACAGGCACACCCGTGCCTCTCGTACCGGGCCCGCCGCATCGGGTACAAAACGCTCGAGCAGCTCGCGAATGCGCCGCTCATCCTCGGCGTCAGGCTCGCGGCGCACGGTACCTGGCGTGGTTGTTTCGCCATCGTGATGGATGCCCGCCTTGAATCCGTCGCCGAGATCGGGGAACGTCGCGAAAAGATGTCCTTCAGGGTATTCCCAAAGCGCGATCGGACAGGCGTCCGCGCCGAATGCTTCCCTGGACCGCAAGGGCTCGAACCAGTGAAAGAGTTGTCGCTCGACAATTAGGGGGACGGTCAGTTCGTTCAGGCTCTCGGGTAACCAGGCGCCGGTGGCGAGCACCAGCGCACCCGCGTCAACCCAGCCGCTCTTGATCCTCACCGCCACACCATCGTCGTTGGCCGCCCATTCGAGGAGCGGCAGCTCCACGCGCAGGTCCGCTCCGGCCCGCCGTGCCAGCGAATGCCAGATTTCGATGCACGATTCTGGCAGCAGCATCCCGGCGCGCGGCTCAAACAGGGCAACCATCCCCGGTGCCGGACGCAATCCCGGAAAGCGGCGGCGAACCTCCCGGGCATCGAGCATCTCGTGCGGCAGGCCGTGCTCCCGAGCGCTGCGCTCCGCACCCGCGACCAACGGTCCGTCGGCCGGTCCGATCATCAGGCCGCCGGTCTGGTGGAAGAGCCTTCGGCCGCCGTCATGCTCGAGCCGCTCCCACAGTTCGTACGCCCGGCGGAGCAGAGGCACATACAGTGGATGCTCGAAGTACGCTTCGCGAATGATGCGCGTACGTCCGTGCGTGGATCCCCATTGGTGCGGCGGCGCGAAACGGTCGAGGCCGAGCACTTTCACGCCGCGTCGTGCCAG
>JBKJRV010000258.1:0-5167 GCA_046593115.1 Gemmatimonadaceae bacterium | reverse complement strand
CGCGATTACGGCGTTCACAACAGTTATCGTCGGCGGGGTCGGGGTGCTCATGATTCTGGTCGGGGGCCGGGCCATTCTTGCGGGCACGATGACGCTGGGCGACTTCGTCATGTACATCTTCTTCATCGGCCTGGTGGCCGCACCGCTCGTTCAGATTGCGTCGATCAGCACGCAGATCAGTGAAGCATTTGCCGGGCTGGATCGCATCCGCGAGATCAAGGTGATGGCCACCGAAGACGAGCAGGATGCCACGCTGGCACCACTGTCCATGGTGGACGGACGGGTCACGTTCGCCAACGTCGATTTCGAATACAACCCCGGCGTGCCCGTGTTGCGGAATATCTCCTTCGACGCCCCCGCGGGATCGACGACCGCGCTGGTCGGTTCCAGCGGCTCCGGAAAAAGCACGCTCATCGCCCTGGTGATGGCCTTCATCCGCCCCAACCAGGGACGCGTATCAGTGGACGGGCGTGATCTGCAGTCGGTTCGACTCCGGGATTATCGGAGCCACCTCGGCGTGGTGCTGCAGGACAACTTCCTGTTTGACGGCACGATTGCGGAGAACATCGGCTTCGCCCGGCCAGGCGCGACGCGTGATGAGGTCATTGCCGCGGCGAGCGTTGCGAACGCCTCCGAATTCGTGGATCGCTTCGAGCAGGGATACGACACCATCGTCGGGGAGCGAGGGGTCAAACTGTCAGGAGGGCAACGGCAGCGCATTGCGATCGCCCGAGCGATCATCGCGGATCCGCGCATTCTGATTCTCGATGAGGCGACGTCGAGCCTCGACAGCGAAAGCGAGTCGCTCATTCGCGACGGCCTGCGCTCGTTGCGACGCGGTCGCACGACCTTCGTGATCGCACATCGCCTGTCAACCATTGCGAGCGCAGACCAGATCCTCGTGCTCGAGCACGGGGAAATCGTCGAACGCGGAACGCAGCGGGAGCTGCTGGCTCTCGACGGCAGGTACAAGCAGCTCTACGACAAACAGTACGCGGCGGAACAGGACCAGTTCATCAACCCGGGCGAAGACTTCAGCGTCCCCACCGGCGATCGAGTCGGCGCACTTTAGGGTCGATCGAGTCGGCGCACTTTATTTCTGACCACATGCTTTGCCTTCCTCACACCTCTCCCGACCGATCATGCGCTCTTCCCAGTTAGCTGTCATCGTGATTGCTGCGCTGGCGTCGTTGTCGATGCCACTGGCCGCACAGTCTCCGGATTCGGCGGGCACGGATACGTCGGCTCGGACCGCGACGGTGGGTGAACTGCCGCTCAAGTCCACGCGGGCGGTGAAGTTCACCACCGATGAGGGCACCTGGATGCAGCTGGACGTATCGCCTGATGGGCGGACGATCGTCTTCGACCTCGTCGGCGATCTGTACACGCTACCTGTCGCCGGAGGGAAGGCCACCCGCATTACGGACGGCATGGCGTTCGATGTGCAGCCACGTTACTCGCCGGATGGCAAGAGTATCGCCTTCGTGTCGGACCGTAGTGGCTCGGATAATCTCTGGGTCATGGACGCGGATGGCCGGAATCCGCGGGCCATCACGAAAATGGAGAAGCGGCAGTTCGTGTCACCGGAGTGGACTCCCGATGGGAAGTACATCGCGGTGTCGCGCAACGCGGCGCTTTTCACGTCCCAGTACGATCTGTTCCTGTACCACAAGGACGGCGGATCCGGGCTGAAGATGACCGGCAATACGCCGGCGCCCACGGGTCCGGGCAATTTTGGGCCGCCCATTCCCAATAATTACCTCGGCGCGTCCTTCGGCAAGGACAACCGCTACGTCTGGGCGTCGACTCGCACCGGCGGGTCAGGTGGCTACAACCAGACGTCGTACGGATGGCAGATCTCGGTGTACGATCGCGAGACCGGCCAGGTGTTCGCCCGCACGAATGCACTGGGGGGAGCCACGCGTCCGGTGGTGAGCCCCGACGGGCGGTATCTGGTGTACGGCACGCGCGCCGACAGCGTCACGTCGCTGCGCCTCCGCGACCTGAACACCGGCGATGAGACGTGGCTGGTTCGCGACGTCACGCGCGATGATATGGAGTCGCGGTTCACGCGCGATCTGATGCCGGGCTCGGCGTTCACACCCGACAGCAGGGCGCTCATTACATCGTACGGCGGCCGGATGTGGCGCGTCGAGGTCCCGTCTGGCAAGGCGACGCAAATCCCGTTCAGTGCGGACGTTGACCTGCAGCTCGGACCGCTGTCGAAGTTTGCCTACAAGGTGAACGACTCCACGCTGACGGTGAATCAGGTTCGCGGGGCACGTCCGTCTCCTGATGGACGCCGGCTGGCGTTCACGGCCCTCGACAAGTTGTGGATCATGGATCTTCCCCGGGGCACGCCGCGAAGGCTGACCGGCAACACCGGCGCGCAGGGCGAACATTCGCCGGTCTGGTCACCGGATGGCCGGTTCGTCGCCTACATCACCTGGACCGAGGAAGGCGGCGACGTCTATCGCATTCGGACGGACGCCAAGGGCAAACCGGAACGCCTCAGCCGCGCTACCGCCTACTACACCGACCTGAACTACACGCCCGACGGCACGAAGCTCGTCATGTCGCGCGGCCCCCGGCAGCCGCGCATCGAAGAAGGCTTTGTGTACGGCCGCGAGCTCGTCTGGATTTCAGCAAATGGTGGCGAGGCCACGGTGGTGACGCCCCTCGGGAATAACGGGTGGCCGCATTTCACTCGGTCGAGCGACCGGATCTACCTCTACGATTATCGCGACGGGCTGCTCTCCATGCGGTGGGATGGCACGGACCGAAAGTCGTTGCTCAAGGTGACGGGGTACGCCGACGCACGACAGGCGAGTCCGCAGCCAACACCGGCAGATGAGATTCTCATCTCGCCCGACGGAGACCGCGCACTCGTCCAGTCGGATAACAACGTGTACGTCGTGACGATTCCGCTCGTCGGTGGGCCGACGCCGACGGTTTCAGTCACCAATCCCGGCCAGGCGGCAGTTCCCGTCAAGCGTCTGACGCGCATCGGTGGTGACTTTGCCGGCTGGGAGACGAACGGCCGCAACGTGTTTTATTCGATCGGCCACTCGTACTTCACGTACGATCTGACCAGGTCGGATTCGCTCGTCCGCGACTCTACGCAGAGGGCAGATTCGTCCAAGAAGGCGGCGGGTGCTCGTCGCGGCCAGACCGGCGACTCCGCGAAACGCGTGGAAGCGGATTCACTGAAGCGCGTGGCGGCTGACACGGCCAAGATCAAAGTCGATACGGCCAAGTCCGGCCGCATGCCTGGCGAGGCGGTGGCCCTTGGTCGCTCGGACTCGGCGAGGCTGGCCCGTGGCGATTCCGCAAAGAGCAAATTCGCGTACGAGCCCAATCGGCTCGATGTGCTCATTACGGTGCCACGCGACAAGCCAATGGGTACGGTGGTCCTCCGCGGCGCACGCATCATCACGATGAAAGGCGACGAAGTCATTGAGAACGGTGATATCGTCATCACGAACAACCGCGTCGCCGCGATTGGCGCATCCGGTTCGCTCACGGTTCCCGCAGGCGCCCGCACCATCGACGTCAGCGGCAAGACCATCGTGCCGGGTTTCATCGACGTGCATGCGCACATCTGGCCCCCCTTCGGCATTCACCGTACGCAGGTATGGGAATATCTGGCCAACATGGCGTACGGGGTTACGACCACGCGTGACCCACAGACCGCGACGACCGACGTGCTGTCCTACGGCGATCTGGTCGAGACCGGCGACATTATCGGACCGCGCATTTTCTCGACCGGCCCGGGCGTGTTCTGGTCGGACGACATCAAGAGCCTGAACGACGCTCGCGATGTGCTCCGCCGCTACACCGATTACTACAACATTCACACGATCAAGCAGTACATGGTCGGCGACCGGAAGGTCCGCCAGTGGGTGATCATGGCCGCGAAGGAGCTGGGACTGACGCCGACGCTCGAGGGAGGTCTCGACTTCAAGAAGAATCTCACCGAGGCAGTCGACGGCTATGCCGGCAGCGAGCACTCCTATCCCATCGCGCCGCTCTACAAGGACAACGTGCAGCTCCTCGCCCAGAGCGGGATTACTTACACCCCCACGCTGCTCGTCGAGTACGGAGGTCCGTGGGCGGAGAACTACTGGTATCAGCGCTACGATATTTTGACAGATCAGAAGCTGGGACGATTCACACCAAAAGCCGAACTCATTCAGCGAGGGCTGCGGCGGCCTGGCTGGTGGCATCCAAGCCAGTACTCATTCAAGCTGCTGTCAGCGCAGGCGCAGAAGATCGTTGAAGCCGGCGGTCGAGTGGGGGTCGGAAGCCATGGCCAGCTGCAGGGTCTGGGTTATCACTGGGAGCTCTGGACGATTGCATCCGGGGGCATGAAGGCGCACGACGCATTGCGCGTCAGCACCATCTTTGGTGCCGAAGCGCTGGGATTGGACAAGGACCTGGGTTCACTCGAGCCGGGCAAGCTCGCGGACCTCGTTGTTCTAAGCGGCAATCCACTCGCGGATCTCATGAACACCAACACGGTTACGCAGGTCATGAAGAACGGGCGTCTCTACAACGCGGATACGATGGCCGAGGTGTGGCCGAGGCAGCGTGAGATTCCGAAGCCATGGTGGAGGGAGCTGGAGGCCGTCGTGTCCGGCAACGCGCACGGGGAACCGTAGAGGGTGCGTCAGGTCACGCTGCTACTTCGGGTGCGCTGCGACGTTCAGGTGCGCTAACAGCTTCAAGTGGTACTGGTGCCGTCAGGCACGAGCAGGGCACGTACGCGCTCGCCACGAAAGGCGAAGATGTGATCTATCTGCCGACGCACGAGCGGTGCGACGATCGCGCCCATCCAGCCGAAAGGGAGTGACCAGAGCACCTCGTCTTCGATGACCGTACCGCCGGGGACCGCCACAAAACGGTGGGTGTGTACCCACGATTTGTACGGACCCCGAAGCTGTTCGTCGGAGAACGAGTGCGGTGGGTCCCAGCTTGCAATCCGGGTCCGCCACCGGATCGGCACGCCCCACAGGCGAATGGTGTAGTCGATCAACGTTCCCTCAGCCATGACTACCGGCTGGGGAGTGTGCATTTTGAAGTGCAGCTCGCGCGGGGTGATGACGCCCAGATTGGACGCGTTCGAGAAAAACTCGAAGACGCGTGCCCGGTCGAGCGGCAACTCGAT
>JBKJRV010000077.1:0-3615 GCA_046593115.1 Gemmatimonadaceae bacterium | reverse complement strand
ACCAATGAGGTCACCGGACAGGTCGGCTTCTACAAGACCACGGATGGTGGCGAGCACTGGACGCTGGTGGCGAATCCCGCCCTCGGCGGTGGTCGCGGACAGGATCCGCGTCCGCTCGGCCGCATTGGTGGGGGCGATCTTCCGACGGTGACTGTCGATCCGAAGAACGACAATGTCGTCTACAGCTCATCGACGGTGTTGTGGCGTACCGAAGATGGCGGCGTCACCTGGTCGGCCGTCCGCGGCGCGCCGGGTGGTGACGACTATCAGAAGCTCTGGATCAATCCGAACAACACCGACATCATCCTCTCGGTCGCCGATCAGGGTGGCGTCGTGTCGGCGAATCGTGGCGTGTCGTGGAGCCAGTGGTACTCGCAGCCGACCGCGGCGCTCTACCATGTCACCGCCGACAACGCATTCCCGTATCGCCTCTGCAGCGGCCAGCAGGATTCCGGCTCGGCGTGCGTGAGCAGCCGCGGTGCCGATGGACAGATTCTGATGCACGACTGGCATCCGGTGAACATCCAGGAGTACGGCGAGGCCGCGCCCGATCCGAAGAACCCGGACATCATCTTCGGCAGCTCGCGAAATACCGTCACGCGCTACGATCGCAAGCTGCAGCAGTCGACGACCGTCGGACCGGTCACCACCGGCTTCACGCGTAACGTGCGCACGATGCCCTTGCTGTACTCGCCGGTCGACAGGACGACGATGTTCTATGCGCAGAACGCCGTCTGGAAGACGACCGACCAGGGCATCAACTGGACGCGCATCAGTGGAGACCTCACCCGTCAGACGTGGGCCGTTCCGGCCAGCGCCGGGAAGTATGCGGCGGGAGTGACGCCAACTCCGGCGGGCAGCATCACCGCGCTTGCTGCATCACCGCGTGACATCAGGGTCCTGTGGGCAGGGACAGATGACGGTGTTATCCAGGTCACGACGAATGGTGGCTCGACGTGGACGAACGTGACGCCGCCGTCGGTGAAGCCATGGGCGCGGGTCTTCAACATGGACGCCGGCCAATTCGATTCGCGTACCGCCTATGCCGCGGTCAACACGCTGCGACTCGACGACATCACCCCGCATTTTTTCCGGACACATAATGGCGGCAGGACGTGGACGGAGATCAATACCGGAATCCCGTCGGGCGCGGTCTCCAACTCGATCCGGGAGGATCCCCGGGTGAAGGGACTGCTCTATGCGGCGACCGATTTGCAGGTGTGGGTCTCATACGATGACGGGGATCACTGGGAGTCGCTCAAGTACGACATGCCCGCCGTTTCGATTCGCGATATCAAGGTGAAGGACGACAGCACCTGTCTGTGCGCCGATCTCGTCGCCGGCACCCATGGCCGCGGCTTCTGGATTCTCGACAACCTCACGCCGCTGCGACAGTTCGCCGAGGCCCGTCAGGCCATGGCGGCTCGCAAGCCCTTTCTGTTCAAGCCGCTGAATGCGATTCGCATTCGCGCGAACACGAACGATCCGACACCATGGCCTCCCGAAACGCCGGCCGGTGAGAACCCGATGGCCGGGGGCGCGATCGACTACTATCTGCCCGCCGATGCGCCGGGTCCGGTGACGATCGAGATTCTCGATGGGGTGGGGAAGGTCGTCCGTCGGATCACGAGCGCGGACACCGCGCGCAACCCGCATCCGGCGACGGATCCGGCGGGCTACAATAAAGTCTGTCAGGCGAACCCCGGCGCAGTGGACTGCAACGTGCCGCTCTACTGGCCCGCGCCGCCGGTCACGCTTTCGGCGCAGGCGGGCGCGCATCGCTATCACTGGGACCTCCACTACGATCCGATCGGCGAGTCCGCGGCGTACGCTATCGGCGGTAATGCGACACCGGGTCGTCAGTTCCCGAGCTCGGGCGCACCGTGGGCGGCGCCGGGCACCTATACGGTTCGTCTCACGGTTGACGGTGCGAGCTACACCCGACCGCTCACGTTGCGCCTCGATCCACGAGTGAAGCTGCCCGTCGCGACGGCGACGATGCTCGCGGCCACGACACGGGATCTCTACCACGCCGCCGTCGACGCCAATGCCGCGTACGAGATGGCTCGCGCATTGTCCGCGAGATTGGCCGCTGTCGACGGCCCCGATGCGGCGGTACTCAGGGCGCAGATCGATTCGATCGCTCCGGCGCCGGTCGCGGGCGGACGCGGTGGCCGAGGCGGCGGCGGATTCGGTGGCGGCGGTCGGGGCGGAGCGTCGGTGGCGCCTCCGTCGCTGCTCAGCGTACCCGCGGCGTTGACGGCCGCCGTGAACGCGCTGCAGACGGCGGACATGGAACCGACGACGGCTCGCGTCGACGCCGCGAAGAAGGCTCAGGCTGATGCGTCGCTGGTGATGCGCAAGTGGAATGCGCTCAGCACGACTAGCCTCATGTCCCTCAATGCAAAGCGTCGCGCGGCCGGACAATCCATTATCCCCCCACAGCGATGACGACGAAGCAGGATGCGCCGGCTAGCGAGCTATCCGCGCATCCCGAAGGCGAGCCAGCTCTTCTCGAGCCTGGGCTACCAGCTTCGCACTCACTCCATCCGCGTCCTTCCACCGACGCAGAAACTCTTCGTATGCGGCGATAGCCTTTTCGCGTTCTCCGAGCTTCGCCCAGAGCCGGGCCTGGGCAGCGAAGCTCCGCACCCACACGGTGAAGCCTGGCTCCACGAAGCCCGTGCGGTTGATGCGCTCGATGTAGGTCGCGTCGTACATCTCCGCCGCCTGACGCAGCAGCCCGAGTCGCTCGAAAACTTCAGCGCGCGCGATGGACCGCAGACCGCCAACCCCGAACCGCGCGATTCGCACCGAGTCCACGCTGGGAAAGGTCTTGGCGAGAGCCAACGCCTCGGACGTATCGCCGCGATCGAGGGCGAGAATGGCTTCGACCTCAGGGTATCTGGCGGCGCCTGACCACTCGCGCGCCTTCTTCCCAAAGGCCGAGTCATGCGTCACGAGGAACGCTAGGTACTGCGCGCTTACGCTCCCCTGGCGCGCCTGACTTTGAACCTGAGCCGGGAGTGGCTGTATCCACGCATCGGCGCCGAGCAGGGTCTTCCGGTAGGCCGGCGTCATCGTGTCACCGAGTGCGAGGCGTAGTGAGGTCTTGACAAATTCCAAAATCGGCGCCGTCGGGGCGTTGCCGAACGGAAGGGTGGGATCGGTTTCGAGGTAGAGCCTCGCCGCGCGATCGAGGTCGGCGGAGCTGCCGCGCATCGCCGCGGAGCTCAGGAGTGTCCCCCCGAGCTGAAACCGCTGTCCGCTCGGGATTTGGTGCAGGGAGTCCGGTGTGTATTTGTCCAGGATGTAATCGAGTGTCGATGCCGCCCCGCTGTCGCCCGTCACTTCCTGCACCTGTAGCAGAGTCAAGCGCGCGAACGCAGCGCCAGACCGCGGCTTGCTGAGGGCCTCCTTCAACGCGGTGATGGCCGAGTCATTGTGGTTGGCGACGCTGTACGTCTGCGCGAGTTGCACGAAGCCCTGGGTCGAATGGTCGTCGGCCCGACTCCAGGCTTTCGCGATCTCGACGGCACGCCGGCGCGCCTCGGCCTGCAGCGCTTCCACGCGCGGCCGGCCCAGCCCGGCGTACGTCGCGCTGTCCGCAACAAT
>JBKJRV010000357.1:0-2989 GCA_046593115.1 Gemmatimonadaceae bacterium | reverse complement strand
GTACGCCATGTCGCCTGCCCTGGCGACTTCGATGCTGGTGGGGCCAAATGTGAACGTCATGTTCGGCGCCTCGAACATCCCCTTCACTGAATTCCTGATATTCGAGCTTCCCCGGATCATTGGCTCGTTGGCCATGAGAAACGAGGCATCCGGCGCGTAGAAAGTCGCGAACCGATCTGCATCCTTCGCGGCCGCGGCAGCCTGCCAGGCGGTGATCTTCGCGCGAATCGCCTGTTCTTCGCTCTGCAGGTCGGGGCGTGCGGGCGTGGTGGCGCAGCCGGATGTCCACAGCGCTGCGATAATCAGGATCCCTCTCGTACAGTAGCGACGCATATATCCTCCCTCGTTCGGGTGAGGTAAACAGCGGCCGAGGAACCTGCTGATTCCTGGAGGCGCGGGCAAGTGTTATCCCTGGGGAGGCCTTGAATGGAGCCGAGGTGTTCGTGCACGACCCGCCCCCTCACCGGTGAACGGCCTGCGCCTCTCCGACGCAACCGGTGGCGAGCGAGTCCCACATCCACGTAAACTGAGACGTGGCCGAATCCTCTCAATCAGCGACTCGAGTGCCTGTTCCGGTGTCTACAGCACCAGCAGCGCCCATTCCCGCCGCGGCGCTCGACGACGCCACCAAACAGCGCCGCCTCGACCGCATGAAGCGGCTCGCGTCGCTCATGCTGCTCGCGTCTACGGCGATCTACCTGTTCGCGCGCCTGCTCGAATCGCGCTACCCGTGGCTGTCGTTCGTTCGCGCCACCGCCGAGGCCGCGATGATCGGCGGCCTCGCCGACTGGTTTGCCGTCACCGCCCTCTTCCGGCACCCGCTCGGCATCCCCATTCCGCACACCGCGATCATCCCCGCACGAAAGGATCGCGTCGGCAAGAGCCTCGGCACCTTCGTCGAGCGCAACTTTCTCTCGCGCGAGGTGCTGGCGAGAAAGCTCCAGTCGCTGCACGTGGCCGAAGGGCTCGCGCGCTGGATCGCAAATCCGGCCAATGCGCGACTGGTCGCCAGGCAGGCAGCGACCGGGCTCGCTGCGGGCGCCAGACTTCTGCGCGATGAGGAGGTGCAGGATCTCATCGGCCGCAGCATCGCCTCGCGCATTCGGGCGACGCACGCGGCGCCGCTCCTCGGCAAGTCACTGGCGCTGCTCACCGCCGGAAATCGCCAGCAGGAGCTGCTCGACGGTGCGCTCACGCTCATCGGCAAGGCGGTTGCCGAGAATCGCGAGATGATCCGCGAGCGCATCGAGGCCGAGAGCCCGTGGTGGGTGCCGGGCGTGGTGGACGATAAAATTCACGCAAAGATCGTGACCGCGGTGGAGAACACGCTGCGTGAGGTGCGCGAGAATCCAACGCATCCGCTGCGCGGCCGCTTCGACACCATGCTCGACAACTTCATTGACAATCTGCAGCACTCGCCGGAGATGATGGAGAAGGCGGAAGCGATGAAGGAGGAGTTCGTGAGCGCCGAGACCATACGGCATATCTCGGCTTCGGTGTGGGACGATGTGAAGGCGGCGCTCATCCGGCGAGCGGAGAGTCCGGACGCGTATCACCCGGATGCGATCGAGCGGGGACTGACCGCGTTCGGGGAGGCGCTGGCGTCAGATCCGGCGCTGCTCGAGAAGATCGACCGGTGGGTGGTGGACGTCGCGCTGCATCTGGTGGAGCGGTATCAGAACGAGGTGAGTCAGCTCATCGCCCAGACGGTGACCGAGTGGGATCCCGAGGCGACGTCGAGGCGCATCGAGCTCGCGATTGGACCCGACCTCCAGTACATCCGGATCAACGGGACGATTGTTGGTGCGTTGGCGGGGCTGGCGATCTATACGTTCTCGAGGATGTTGGGGCCGTAGCGTATTGCGTATTGCGTATTGCGTAAAACAGCACGGCGGTGAGGCAGATTAACGCAGCTCGCAGCTCGCAGCCCGTTGAAGTCGTTGAAGGAGAGACCGACGGCGACACGCGAATTCCATCTTGGAACTCGTCAGGGCAATTACGGTACGACGCAGAGAGCGGCCACGTTGAGACACTGGTCGCGATCCACTCTGCATGGGGGGTCGATGACGCGCTGCCGCATTGCCTGCATCGTTTTCCTCGTCTCGCTTGTTACCGTCGTCACGGTCATGGCGACCGGGCGGTCGCATGGCACAATGACCTCTGCCCTGGTGATGGGTCACAGCGTGCGTGCGACCTCGAATGTCAGGAGCTCCGCATCACGTACCCGGCTCGCGCGCGTCGCGAAGCATTCGCGCGGCACCTACTTCGGGAAACTGATCACGGACCGGGATTCGATTCTCGAGCGCTGGCCCGACCGGATGCAGCAACCGGTGAGGGTGTGGATTTCGACGCCTGATTCGCTGGCGGAGTGGAAACCCGAGTACGTGGAGCCCGTGAAGCAGGCATTTGAGCAATGGAGCGCGACGGGCATTCCAGTGCGATTCGTCATGAGTGGTGACTCGGCGACGGCTGAAGTGCGCGTCTTCTGGGCTACGCGCCTGGATAGTCGTACCGCCGGCATGACCTTCTGGCAGTCGGATCAGCGGCGCTGGATGCGCACCGCGCGGGTGACGATTGCGCTTCGGGCGAGCGACGGAGGCCGGCAGAATGCGCGTGGCATTTCGTCGATTGCTCTACATGAGGTCGGGCATCTGCTTGGCTTGAGCCACAGTCCGCATGCGCGCGACATTATGGCGCCGTGGGTGACGGCAAGGGAGCTGTCGCAAGGCGATCAGGCCACGGTGCGATTGCTGTATGCGCTGCCCGCGGGGAAGATCTGAAGACTGTCATCCCGCATGAGCGCCGCGGAGCGAGCGCGTGTGTCGGGATCTACTCTCCGTGCTCTGTGGCCGGCTACTAACACCGTCTGGTAGATCCCGACAGTCGCTTACGCGGCTGCGGGATGACAGGTGGGTCGCTCGCGGCTGCGGGATGACAGGTGGGTCGCTCGCGGCTGCGGGATGACAGGTGGGTCGCTCGCGGCTGCGGG
>JBKJRV010000215.1:0-3111 GCA_046593115.1 Gemmatimonadaceae bacterium | reverse complement strand
TTCGATGGCGGCTTCCAGGTCTTCCGTCGCCGCCGGATCCGGAAACTCGGGAGCGAAGCGGTAGGAAATTGCCGCGACCAGATAACCTCGCGAGACGAGGTAGTAATTCAGTTCGGGGAGATCTTTTCGGTCGCCGCCATGCCACGATCCTCCGTGAACGACAATCACAATTGGCTGATCGACTCCCGGCACCCGCGACCGGTAGAGATCCAGCTGCAGAAACCCGGACCGGCGCGACGCGTAATTCACTCCCTGAACCTGCACGTCCGGCGTACCGGGTCTCGCAAAGAGCGTTCTCAGGCGGAGCGGTGGTGGCCGGCCTGCCGGGGAAGCACTGGGGAGCGGGAGGGCAGGTGGGAATGCTGCATCGAGCCGCGACGGAAGCCTGCGGGCAATGCTCATTCCGCGAAGCACCGGGGTGGAGGCAATGCAAATGACGAGCACCGAGAATACAGCCGTCAGCCGGCTGAATCGACCGCGTTTCCACACGGTCAGCAGCAACAATACCACGCCCGCGATCGCGAGATAGTACGACCATTCGGTTGCTGCAATCTCCGCTTTCCAAAGCGGATACACGGGTGCGCGGAACAGGATGAGCAGAGAGACAAGACCGAGAACGGCAGCCGCAGCCACTCTCAGGGCCGCGCCGGTGGTCACCTTTTCCTTGTTCAAGGCTTCTGAATCGCTGGGAGAATATTGTCCATCATGTGATTGTCATCCTTTTCGCAGGTTGCCTCGCAGGCATGTAATGCGCCACAAGTTCGCCGCGTGGACACGTTGAGATCACATGCGCTGACGGTGCGCTGCATGCGTCATGGCTCGGATCGCCTTACTGCGCTGTTGTAACAGGCGAGAGCCCGCTTACTCAGGTGGTGTCCGCCCGCTTGAAGCCGATCGCGATGAGTGTTCGCCGCTCGTCTTCGCCGAGCGCCTTCCACGAGTGAATGGTTCCGCGCCCGCGCAGCACGAGTGAATCGCCCGGCCGAAGCGTCATGCGATGCGGCTCACGTCGCCCTGGCAAGTAGGCAGTAAGTATCGACGCGCCCTGCCACCTTACGATCGCTTCATGATCGAGAAGCAGGTGATAGACGATCTCGAAGTCCCGCGAGTCAACATGTATGCGAACGTGCGAGCCGGGCGGATCATACTCGTAGAGCGCGTCCCAGGTGGGCTCAACGGGAACGCCCAGCGCGCCTTCGACCGCGTCATGCAGTTGCCGGCTCGACGCCAGCGCGGCAAGAGCGTCACCCGCCGCCCCAGTGGCTCGGCGTGACGCCGCGCTCTCCGGACGCTGTGCCCGCGACTCGGCAAGCAGTTCCGCGACAAGCTCGTCGCTGAGGAAGTCGAGTCTGCCGAGAGAGTGAACGCCACTGCCGTTGAGTCGGTGAGCCACCTCGACCAGCACATCCCAGGCACCCGCAATCGCCGCGTTGGACTGCGGTCCATCGCCTGGCGTCAGTTGGCGAGCCATGCGACCAATGGAATCCGTGAGCGCCGAGCGCCGATCCAGGTCGGGACCGGCGAATCCGAGGAGGGATTCGGAGAGCGTTTCGTCACCTGCTTCAGCCAGATGTTTCAGCAGTTTGTCAACGAACGCGGGGCGAACCTTTCCCGAAGACTGTGATGCGCCCCACAGCGCCTCGCGCAAGACGTCGCTAACTCTCCCATCGCCCTCAATACTCACGCTTGACTCCGACTCCCGGGGTCACGAGTATAATGGCTCACGTCATTTCCAGGGAGGCGAAGATGCCGGACAAGAACAAGGACCAGGCGCAACCCAAGAATACCCAGCGCGAAGGCCAGAAGCCGTTCAAGGACCTCGACACCAAAAAGGCAGATATGGACAGGGTGAAGGGTGGCCGAGCGGTGGCAGCCGATCCCTGTGCTGGCGGAGAGTAAGGCCGACCGACCACGAGTTGAAAGGCCGGTGTGACGACGGTAAGAGGAATTGATCGGGCGGTCGC
Source organism: Gemmatimonadaceae bacterium (assembly GCA_046593115.1). Lineage (GTDB taxonomy): Bacteria > Gemmatimonadota > Gemmatimonadetes > Gemmatimonadales > Gemmatimonadaceae > JBKJRV01. The sequence goes on along the minus strand of JBKJRV010000215.1, from coordinate 1,147 downwards.
TAAAGCGACCGCCCGATTTGCATCGCCGGCCGATCAGCGCTTCCGCATCCTCCACCCCGCTCCGTCCCACAGCTCCAGCGGCTGCACACCCTCGTCGAACAAATCGAAGCCCTGCTCGCTTGCGAGACGCCGAACATCGGCACGGTCGGCGTCGAGGTCTCCGCGGTAGGAGAAGTTGAAGATCGCGAAGTCACCCGACGCCTTGAGAACGCGATGCACCTCGGCGAAATGGCGCTCGACGAGCGCGGGCCCCGACTGCACGAGGTAGGGAAAGGTGTCGACCGCGTAGACGAGGTTGAACTGTTCCGCTCCGAAAAGCGCGAGATCATGCCCCGAGCACTTCTCGACGTGGACATTGGCCAGCCCCGCACACCGTCGTTGCGCCGCGCGCACCATCTCCATCGACACGTCAATTCCGTACGCAGCGCGAACGCGGCTGGCCAGCGCGTACTCAAATCGCCCGATACCGCAGCCGATCTGCAGCACGGTGCGGTCGGTATCGATGCTGCCCCAGGTAACGAGCTGCTCCACCAGTTCCTCCGTCGCGCGTTTAAGCACCTCGGGACTGCCGAGGGAGTAGAGGGCGACGCTCGACTCCTCAGACTGTTGAACGCTCCAGTCGAACAGCCGCTCGCAGAAGGCAATCCCTTCTTCGACCGTCGCCGCCGGCGCGCTCGTGTCCACGTTGCTGCGCAGCATCTCAACGATGCGGTCCACGCCGCGCTCGTTGTCCGAGAGGACACGCGTCAGCTCATGCACGCGGTCGCGCACGATCTGGCTGGTGTTCCTGACGGCGTCAATGCGAGTCGTCACTTCGTGCACGGCTGCCCGCACGTCAACGGCGCTCTCGCTCTCGCAGACCATCTGCATCAGCGCCACCTGGGGGGAGACCTCGCCGGCGAGACACCGTGCAAGGATGCGGCGAAAGACCGGCAGTTCCACTCGCATCATGAAGCGCTCGACGTCGGTCGCCGACGGCGCGTCCGACGTCTGCGAAACCTCTGCCTGCGAAAGCTCCGTCCTCATACCTTCCGACTGCGAGGGCTTCGTCGCCGACAGCTTCGCCTCAGGAACCCCGGTCACGGCGTCCCACCATCGAGCCACCCAAGCCGCACCATCTCGGCGCGGTCGCGCTCGATGAATCGCG
>JBKJRV010000190.1:0-2612 GCA_046593115.1 Gemmatimonadaceae bacterium | reverse complement strand
CGCGAAGGTTGGAGTAAGTGAGCTCCGCCTGCGTTGAGCCGCGCACTCCGAGCTTGCGAATGGTTCGCTCGACGCGGAACCCTGGCATATCCGGCCGGATAATGAACGCCGTGGGCCGAAGCACCCGTTCGCCACGACGCTCGGTCGCGGTCTGCGCGAACGTCACGATCACACCGGCTCGATGCCCGTTGCCGATCCAGATCTTGCGTCCGGTGAGCAGCCATCCGCCGTCGCCATCCGGCTCCGCCATGGTCCTGATGTTCTGGGCGTCCGAGCCGGTTTCGGGCTCCGTAAGAGCGTAGGCGGCGAGAGTTTCCCCCCGGGCGAGCATCGGAAGATATCGCGCTTTCTGCTCGTCGTTGCCGAAGCGGACGATCGCCTTTGCTCCAAGCCCACAATGCACCCCCACCAGTACCGCGAGACCGGGGTCAATCGTGGACAGCGTGCCGAACACTCTCGAGTAGGCGGTGGAGGATAATCCCAGCCCGCCATACTCGACGGGAATGGTAAGTGCGAGCAGCCGCGCATCGGCGAGCGCGCGTACGACTTCCTCGGGTATGCCTTCGTCCTCGTCAAACTGCTCGGAGTCGATCAGATCGCGCTGGATCCGACGGAGGTCGCCGATGAGCTCACGAACGAGCTTCGCCTCACCCGGATTGCTCTCATCGAGCGTTTCCGGATAGGGGAAGAGCAGGGAATCGTGCACCGCACCGGCAAAAATGCCTCGTGTGAACGAGGCGGGCGGGTCATGCTCGTGCGCGGTAGTAGTCGTATCGGCCATGCTCATAGCTATCCGGAGCCCGGGTGCAATGCTAGCGCGCGTCCGCCGTGCCGCGAAACGCAACAGCCTGCTCGAGTTGTGCGCCGAGGGCTGTGACGTCGGTCACGGGCGCCTCACAGGTATACGCCCGGCACACATACGCTGTTGCCTGACCCGACAGTGCGGTGCGATCCCGCAGGAGGGTGACGTCCCTGCTGGCTGTCGGCAGGCCGCCAACAAGCACGAGCGATGGGATGTAGTGCTTCGCGACCTCCCGTTGCAATGCCAGGAAATCCTCGCGGGCTGGTTCGCCAACGATCGCCACTTCGACGGCGCCGTTGATCGCGAGATCCGCCGAGCCAAGCAGATGCCCGAATGCGATCGCGTGCCGCGCCATGGGCTCCGCGAGGGTCTCGAGTACCCAGTCGGCAAGACGTCGCATGCGGACATCCCCGGTGAGCTCTGAAAGGCGTAGCAGAAGCTCTGCCGCCATGGATGTACCGGACGGCACCGCATTGTCGGTGATGTCCCGCGGCCGGGTCACGAGTGACTCATGGTCGTTCGCGGTGTCGAAGAAGACACCGGTGTCGCTGTCATAGAACGCCGTTACCATCGATTCGGCGACGGTACGGGCACGCGTGATCCAGAGTGCATCAAAGGTGAGCTCGTAAAGCGCCAAAGCGCCGAGCCCGACAGCCGCGTGGTCCTCGAGGTAGCCGGGTAGCTTCGTCACGCCGTTACGGTGGGTACGCATGACCCGCCCATTGCGGACCATCTCGCGGAAGAGGAATTCGCCATTGGCGACCGCTGTCGCTCGATAGTCGTCGCGACCAAGAACGCGCGCAGCCTCTGCCACCGCGCGGAGCATAAGTCCGTTCCAGCCCGCCAGAATCTTGTCATCGAGACCGGGCCATACGCGGTTGGCACGCACGTCGTACAGAAGGCGTCGCGCGCGCGCAATCGCCGCAAGCAGCGCGGATGTCTCCATGCCCACTCGTTCGGCGGCGGCCGCCGGGGGCACGGACACGTGGAGAATGTTGTGACCCTCGAAGTTGCCGCTGCCGGTCACGCCCCAGTAGGCGATGACCGGAGTCGCATCGTCGCCGAGGACCGCACGAAGCTCAGCTTCGCTCCACACGTAGAACTTTCCTTCTTCACCCTCGCTGTCGGCGTCGAGACTGGAAAAGAACCCTCCCGCCGGTGATGTCATCTCCTTTGTCACCCAATCGATCGTCTCGACGGTGACGCGGCGCACCTCCTCATCGCCGGTTGCCTGCCAGAGATGAACGCCCAGACGCGCGAGCAGCGCGTTGTCATAGAGCATCTTCTCGAAATGAGGCACCAGCCACTCAGCGTCGACGGAATAGCGCGCGAAGCCGCCGCCGACCTGATCATAGATACCGCCGCGCGCCATGGTGACGAACGAGCGATGCGCAATCTCCAGCGCGTGCCCGGTGCCCGTACGTCGCCAGTAACGCAACAGAAAGTCGAGCGCCATCGCCTGCGGAAATTTGGGCGCGCCATCGAAACCACCGTCCCGCGGATCGAAACGCTGGGCGAGTCCGCGAAAGGCACGCTCGAGGAGCAGCGGCGTCACAATCCCGGCGCTCTTTGCCGCCGCGGTGGTCGACGAATACATCCGCCGCATTTCCTCCACCGTTCGCCCAATGTCTGCCGGACGGTTGTGATAGGCATCCGACACGGCCAGCAACACTTTCCTGAATGACGGCATACCGTGCCGATCCTGTGGCGGATAGTATGTGCCCCCGTAGAAGGGCACGCCCTCCGGTGTGAGGAACACTGTCATCGGCCACCCGCCGTGACCCGTCATCGCCTGCACCGCCTGCATGTA
>JBKJRV010000182.1:0-3856 GCA_046593115.1 Gemmatimonadaceae bacterium | reverse complement strand
CCGATGCCGCTTCGCGGCACGGCTTAATTCAGGCGTTAGACCTCCACCGGCATCGTTGTGGGGTCTGGCGTGTAGTATATACCTGGTATATACTCTATCATGGCCGATGATGGGATGCCACCGCTGGCGGACGCAACTGGATTCGATTGGGACGACGGAAACGCTTCCAAGGTCGTGGATCGCCACGGGGTCGCGCCAGGCGAGTGCGAGCAGGCGTTCTTCCGCGAGCCGTTCGTGGTGAGCTATGACGCGGGACACTCGGAGTTGGAACGCCGGTGGCGCGCGCTGGGCCAGACGGCGGCCGGCCGTCGAGTGCTGCTCGTATTTACGATGCGAGGGACCTTGATTCGCGTGCTGGCCGCGCGCGACATGAATCGGAAGGAGGGACGACACTATGCCGAAATCTCCGCGCGCACGGAAACCGATCCCCACCTTTAAGTCGGAAGGCGAGGAACGGGCCTTCTGGCTCAAGGGCGACAGTACGGAGCACGTTGACTGGTCGGCGGCGAGGGTCGCGCGCTTCCCGAACCTGCGCCCGTCATCCACCGCCATTTCCGTCCGGCTCCCGGATACGCTCCTCACGGAACTCAAGTTGCTCGCCAATGAGCGCGATGTGCCGTATCAGAGCCTGCTGAAAGTGTATCTCACCGATCGAGTGCAGGCCGAACGTCGCCGCGCGCGTCGACGAGCGGAGGTATAACGTGCGTTGGAGCAGACGGGGGTTCTTGCTCCACTTTTGTTGACACTTCCACCTAACAGGAGAGGTGTCCGATGCCACGTGCGGGACCACGCGCGGTGCGGAAGTACAGTGATGCGTTCAAGCTCACTGCCGTGCGCTTAAGTCAGCAGCCAGGGGTGCAGGTGAAGACGGTCGCGACGGCGCTCGCGATCCACCCCTTCATGCTTTCGAGGTGGCGGAAGGAGGCGCGCGAGGGGCGATTGCGAGGCCGCGTGCCGAGGGCTGCCCCGCCCGGACCCGCGCGTGAGATCGCACAGCTGCAGGTGCTCGAGGCGAAGTACGCCGAGCTGCGCGAGGAGCACGAACTCCTAAAAAAAGCCATCCGGTTCTATTCCGCTCGAAAGGCGACATCTTCGCCTTCATCGAAACGCACCACGCGGAAGTTGGCGTGACCGCGTTGTGCCGGCGCTACCTCGTGACGACCGGAGGCTTCTATGCCTGGCGTCGTCGCGGAGAAAGCGATCACGCGAAGCAGGACCGGGTGTTGTCGAGGGAGATTGAGCGGCTGTTCGCCCGGCACCGCGAGCGGTACGGGAGTCCACGAATCCACCATGAGCTGGCGACGGCCGGATGGCGAGTCAGTCGGCGCCGGGTCGCGCGCCTCATGCGCGCCGCCGGGCTCCGCGCCCGCGCGGTGCACGGCTATCGGGCGAAGGCGCACATCCACCACCTCTATGCGCGCCATCCGAACCGGCTCTGGGACGCGCGCGCCACGGCGCCCAATCAGGTCTGGGTCGGCGACATCACGTATCTCAAGGTCGCGAGCCGGTGGTGCTATCTCGCCATGGTCATGGATCAATACTCGCGCCGCATCCTCGCCTGGTCACTCACGCGCCGGCGCACCGCGGCGGTCACCGGTGCCGTACTGGCGCAGGCCGCTCGTCGCCGGCCCGCGGCGGGCGTCATCTTCCACAGCCATCGGGGGATCGAGTACATGGGCGCGCCGTTTTGTGAGCGGGTCACCGACCTGGGGCTCGTCCAGAGCGCCAGCGTGCGCGGCCCCGGCGACAACCCGCACGCGGAATCGTTCTTTCACACGCTGAAGGCGGAGCTGACGCGCGGCGTTCACTTCGCCACCGAGCGCGCACTGCGCCGCGCACTCGTCACCTACATTCGGTACTACAACACCACCCGCTTACACTCAGCGCTCAACTACCGCTCTCCACTTGCCTTTGAACGAGCTGCCGCGTAAACCATGAGTGTCAACAAAACTGGTGCAGGATCCCGGGCGGACTGAGGACTGCTCGCTTCGCTCGCTTGTTTGACCCGCCCGCAGCTCAACTTGGGCTTAGACGCCAACAGGCCACATGAGACGCTTGTTCGTCGGATCTGTACCACGTGAAGCCACCGTGATCGTTTGTGCAGCCTTGGCTTACGGACTGCTCGGCCAAATGTGGATGCGTGCCGCGTACCCGCCCAGCGGCTACATGCGACCATCCGCGTTTAGCGCAGCGGTGGAGCTCGCACTCGCCGCCGTTTTCGTCGGAAGCATACTCATGGCCGCGGTAAGTGCGGACCGCTCGCAGTCCACGCGCAAGTGGCTGTGGGTCCGATCCTCGATCCTGACGGCGATCTTGGGCTTGTTGAGTGGCCGCGTACTTTTCATGGCCGGCGAGCGTTTATGGTGGAAAGGCTTCAGCGGCGGCTGCGATGTCGGGCTTCATGGCGATCCGGGTGGACGCCAGTGGGCCGATGCGGTCTGTTTTCTGCCACGCCCGCTCGAGCATGCGTCAGCCTATGAGTGGGGTTGGCCGCTCTTCTGGCTGGGCGCGGTGGTGATCGCCGTCTTCGTTGGCGCGCTCGGTATTTCGCTTAGCCGGCGGCACCTGACTTCGCGACTGAACAGCCGGGGACATAGGGAAGAGAATAGTCCAACGACATAGGTCACACTTGGCTGGGTTTCAGCGCCCGCCGCCGGTTTCGAATGATCGCCAGCACCGACGCCGGGAGCACCCCCCTTGCGCCGTCGTACAGCTACGTGCTCGACGACAGCCGACAATCCGTCGCGCATCCCCACCGTGCCGGTCCCACGTTCGTGCTGAAGCGCGGCGAGCCGGTGAGCATCACGGTGGTCAACCGGCTGGATGAGCCGACGTCCGTCCATTGGCATGGCATCGAGCTGGATAGCTACTACGATGGCGTCGCGGGATTCGGCGGCCACCCCGGGCGCATCACTCCCGAGATCGCGCCCAACGACTCGTTCGTTGTCCGCTTCACGCCGCCGAGGTCCGGAACGTTCATGTATCACCCACACGTCAATGAATTCCGGCAACAGCAGGCCGGACTGGGCGGGACGCTGCTGGTGGTCGACGCGCCCGCCGCCCGTGATTCGACGACCGACATTGCATGGCTCATCACCACGCCGCGACTGCAGAGCGAGGATGGAACCGTCTATGTGAACGGAACCGCCACTCCGCCAGCACAGGAACTGCGCGCTGGCGTCAGGTATCGCATTCGGCTGATCAACCTCCACAACTCGCGGCCCGGACTGAACATGAAGATCGTGCGTGAGTCCTTGCCGTTGATGTGGCGCGCGCTCGCCAAGGATGGAATGGACGTGCCACCAACCCGCGCGACCATGCGTCCATCCGTGCAGCTGATTGCGAACAGCGAGACATCCGATTTCGAATTCACCGCGCCCGAAGCCGGCGACTTGCGGTTCGACATCACCTCCAACAACCCCGTTGGCCTATCAGCAGGATCAGGTCGACTCGTCCGGGTGATACACGGACCCGAGCCATCCGCTCAATGGATGCGCGTCAGCGGGCTGATGCTCCCTTCGCCCTGCGGAACCATGGGACGAACCGGCTCGTCGTGCGCTGATATTCGCGGTATGCATCACCTTTGCTGCGCAGCGCGTACTCCTCGGTCAACGGGATACCGGTCACCTGAAGCAGGAAGTACAGCATGAGCAGCGGACAGGCGATGGTGATCCACCCGTACGGTGATCCCAGCGCGGCGACGAAGAAGCCCCACCAAACCAGCGATTCGAAGAAGTAGTTCGGATGGCGCGAATATCTCCAGAGCCCGACCTCACACACTCTCCCCCGATTCGCGGGATCACGTTTGAAAGCCTGCATCTGGAGGTCCGCCGCGGTCTCGCCGATCACACCGAAG
>JBKJRV010000265.1:0-3186 GCA_046593115.1 Gemmatimonadaceae bacterium | reverse complement strand
AACGCCGACGCCTACACGGCGCTGGTTAGAGTGATCCAGGGAGCGCGGGCATCGGTCTGGATGACCCAGCTCGCACTCGATGCCGACTGCGTCGCCTATGGTGACCCCCCGACGGGTGACAAGCTTTTGCTCGATGCGCTGCTTGGAGCGGCTGCGATCGCCGACGTCCGGATTCTTCTCAACGCGACACTGCTCCTCGACACATCGCGGCCGCTGCTCCGCGCGTTGCGCGCCCGTGCCGGGAGCGGACGTGGCCTCGCGATACGCGGTGTGCGGAAGTTTCCACAACTCCTCCACGCGAAGCTGGTGATCGTCGACGGTACCAACGCATTTCTGCTTGGCTCTCCGTTTGTGAATGGGTACTGGGACAACGCGCATCACGTTCCCGTGGACGCTCGACGACCGCTGCGAGAGCTGGGCGGGCGCCCGCTTCATGACGTCTCCGTCGCGTTTGATGGCCCGGCCGTGAATGCATGCGTCCAGCTGTTCGACCAGCTTTGGGAGCTGGGCGATGAACATGCCAGTCCCACTCCCGCCGCGCGCGTCGTGCCGCGTCGAACGGCGGCGCCAGGGGACCAGGTCGACATCGTGACGACATCGCCGGCGCGTGCGCTGCATTCCACTCCGAGTGGTTCGACTGACACGCTGGACGCGCTGCTCGACGGCATTCGCTCGGCCCGGCGATTCATCTACATCGAGCATCAGTATCTCAGCTCCCGGCGAGTCGTGCTCGCGCTTGCCGAGGCGGTCGATCGGGAGCCGGAGCTCGAGATCATCATGGTACTGAACCAGAATCCTGACGTCACCGCTTACCGCGCCTGGCAGGCGCTCCGACTCCACTCGTCGGGGCTGCTCGGACATCCGAGGGTTGGGTTGTTTGCGCTCTGGAGCAGCCGCGCGTCGAAGCCGAAGCACGAGCTCACCCAGATCTTCGTGCACAGCAAGGTCGTCATCGTGGATGACACATGGGCGCTGGTGGGGAGCGCCAACCTCGATGGCGTCTCGCTTCACTCCTACGGCGACGACTTTTCCGGTCTTCTCGCTCGGCGCGTCTTCCGCGATGTGCGCAACTTCGACATCGGCATCGTTATTCGCGAAGGCACGGCAGGGGAGCAGCCCGCCGGAAAGATTCGTGAGTTGCGCGAGCGACTCTGGTGCGAGCATCTCGGCGTCGGGGCTGGCGAGGTTCTTATCGGAGCAGAGGGCGCGTTGAGCCATTGGCGCGCGGCGGCAGCCTGGAACGTCCAGGCGCTGAACGACGTGGCGAACGACCTGGCGCTGAACGACCTCGCGAACGTCCAGGCGCTGAACGACCCCGCGAACGACCCGGCCGTGAGCCACCCGGCCTGGAACGACCCACGCGCCACGCTAATGCGGGGCTTCGTCCTTCCCTTCAGCCTGCTTGCGAGGCCCGCGGAGCAATTGGAGGACGTTGGCGTGCGCGAACCCGCAGCGCGGCTGAATCTTTGCTTTAATCCGGGATGGCTCGAAATCAACTTCAGTCCCAACTGGGTAAGGAACATGTTTCTGTAATGGAGCTCCGACCTGTTCTCCACGCGATGGCGGTGTCGCTGGCGACGAGCACGATGCCGGAGCTCCCATCCATCGAAGGAGCCTTTCGCGCGTTCGTCAACGACCGGAACTACCCGTGCCTTGGCGCGCGCGCAGTGGTGCGGCAGCACGGCTACAGAATTGGCGCCTACGGCGCGCTCGGCGTCCACGGTGCCGCAACCGCGCTCGGACGCGACCTGCAGTCATTCAGTGAAGGATTTGCGGAAGACTCCGAAGGTTTCGGCGCCTTCGTCGCCGTCTTTCCCGAGAGCGACATCGCGACCGAGGCTGAATTCGAGAAGAAGCTGTGGGAGCAGCTGACGGTGCTGCAGCAGGTGGACCTCGACACACCCTGGGCCGCGGACGCGAGCGCCGATCCCGACGACCCGCGCTTCTCGTTCAGCTTCGGCGGACGATCGTATTTCGTCGTCGGACTGCATCCGATGGCCTCACGGATGGCACGTCGCTTCGACTGGCCTGCGCTGGTGTTCAATCCGCGTTCGCAATTCACGCGGCTGCGGGAGGACGAGCAGTTCGAGCGCATGCGGACCGTGATCCGTGAGCGCGACATCGAGCTTCAGGGAACGGCCAATCCGATGCTTGCCGATTTCGGCGACCGCTCGGAAGCAAAGCAGTACTCCGGTCGCGCAACCGAGGCCGGCTGGAAGTGTCCGTTCCACAAGAGCGCCGATTGAGCGGACGCACTCGTCTCACTCCGCAAACCGGCACGGCGATCGAGATCCGGAAAGGCGACACGCTGACGATCATTGACCCCACTGGCGAGCAGGTCTCCGATGTGATCTCGTTTGCCAGCGCTGACAGGGCGGAGTGGCTGTCGTCGGGGCGCACGATCGACTATGCGAACACGATCTACCTCACTACCGGCCACACGCTCTACTCCAATCGCAGCCGCCCGATGTGGACGATCGTCGAGGACACCGTTGGCCGGCACGACTTCCTGCTCACTCCCTGCAGTCCCGAGACGTTCGCGATCATCTACAAACATCATGGACATCATCCGAGCTGCTTCGAGAATCTCTCGAAGGCGCTCGCTCCCTTTGGCATTGCGCCGGATACCATTCCGACCACGCTCAACGTTTTCATGAACGTCGAGGTCGCGGCTGGAGGTGAGTTGAGCATCCTGCCGCCGAAGTCGAAGGCAGGGGATTACCTGCGGCTCAGGGCGGAGATGGACATGGTGGTCGGCATCACCGCGTGCTCGGCCGAGCTTTCCAACAATGGATCGTTCAAGCCGATCGAGTTTGAGGTGACGTAACCTCCCCTTGTCATCCCGCACGAGCGAGCGAGTGTCGGGATCTACTGTGCGGAACGCGAAGCAAATCTGGCGCGCAATTCCTTCATTGACGTAGCCGCATGCCGAACAATGGTGCCCCGGTAGGGAACACCTCCCAGCACAACGCGCGAAAAGAGCGCAAGCCAGCTACACACCGCCCGCTCCGCCAGCCACAGGGGAGCGAACAGCACGGTGCTCGCCGGGAAATAACGGGTCGCTCCCGCACGCCGCCGTCCCGCTTCCGCAATCGCGATGCTCACTCCGGCGCCGATTGCGAGAGCGCTACCCCCGAATGCGCGAGCAGCGATGAGTGCCGCCGGCAGCATCGCCAGTTGAAAGAT
>JBKJRV010000096.1:0-8523 GCA_046593115.1 Gemmatimonadaceae bacterium | reverse complement strand
GGATGTTGCTCACCGTGCGGGCCAGCCCGTCGTAGAACCCGTCGTCGAACTTGTTCAGCGCTTCCTTGATCTTGTAGAAGCGGAGATGATCGTCGCCGAGCAGCTCCATCCAGGCGTGATGGTAGCGCTGCAGTCGCTGCTCGCTCACGTCGTTCGCGGCGAGCGCGTCCACCGCGGTGCGCGCGGCCAGCCGACCAGCCTTCATGGCATTGACGATGCCGCCGCCGGAGAGCGGATTCACCATGTGCGCCGCGTCGCCGCAAATGAGCAGCGCATCGGTCACGGTCTTCTTCACGGTGGGATGCACGATCACACCGCCCACCGTGAAGCCCGTCACGGTGCCGGTGGGGAAGTAGCTCTCGAGATAGCTGTTGAGATAGTCGCGTGCGGAGCGGCCATCGGACTTGAGCGCGACGACACCGAGTCCGACATTGGCGACGCCCACGCCTTTCGGGAACACCCATGCGTAGCCGCCGGGCGCGATGCGATCGCCAAAATGCAGATAGATCGCATCGGGGTCGAAATCGATTCCGGAGACGACGTACTGCGCGCAGCTTTCCATGTCGCGCGACGGCACGCGGGTGTCGAGGCCAGCCCATCGTCCCACCATGCTTTCAACGCCGTCCGCGCCGATGACGATCCGTGCGTCGATCGTACCTTCGCCGCGCGGACCACGTGTGCGCACCAGCCATCCGCGTGCGGAGCGCGTCATGCCTGATGCCTCCGTCGCGATCACGAGCTCGGCGCCCGCACTCCCGGCCTGCGCGGCGAGTGCCGGCTCGAAGCGCGCGCGATCGAGAATGAAGCCGACGTCGCCTTCCGCAACACGCACCTCGGTGCCATCCGGCGCCCAGAAGATGACGCGGGTGATGGTGCGCGAGATCCAGGGCGCGCCAATGGGGTCGATGAACTCCTGGAGCCCTTTCGATCCGACGCCCTCGCCGCAACGCACCGGTGAGCCGATCGCGCGATCGCGCTCGAGCATAATGACGTCGAGCGACGGCCGTGCCGACGCCGCCTCGCGCGCGGCGACGAGTCCGGCCGGGCCGCCGCCAATCACCAGCACATCGCAAAGCGTGTGACTCATGCGACGAGCGGCGCCACCTCGACCATGCGCAACGCATGCACCGGGCATGGCGCAATGCATTTGCGGCACCCCGTGCACCGCTCTTCGACGATGGACAAACCGTCGCGATGCAGCTCGATCGCGAGGGTGGGGCACAGCGGCATGCAGAGGCCGCACTCATCACAGATGTTGCGGTCAACCGCGGCAATGCCGAGCGGACGTGGAAGTGGCATGATGGAGGAGTATAACGACGCGTAGGTCACGTCAAGGCAACATCTTGCATCGTTGTGAAGCGAACGGTAGCTTACCGTCAAACCACTCCCCAACCGCCCACCTTGCGTCCGCGTTCACACGCGGCTGCCCGAGTTAGACCTTGAACCTTTCGCGCTGGCTGCCTTTCATAAAAAAAGGGTCGCTTTTTCCCGCCAACGCGATTGGCGTCGACCTGGGTACCGCAAACACGCTGGTGTACGTCAAGGGTGAAGGCATCGTACTGAACGAGCCTTCGGTCGTCGCGATCGATCGCCACACGCGCAAGATCCTCGGCGTCGGTCTCGAAGCGAAGCGCATGCTGGGCCGCACTCCCGATGGCGTCATCGCCGTTCGGCCAATGAAGGACGGTGTCATCGCCGACTTCGACGTCACCGAGAAAATGCTTCGCTATTTTCTCGAGCTCATCATCCAGAATCACGTGTTTCGCGTGAAGCCACGCGTCATTGTCTGCGTTCCGTCCGGCATCACGGAAGTGGAGAAGCGCGCGGTTCGTGACTCGGCGCTCGGTGCCGGCGCGAAGGAAGTGTTCATGGTCGCGGAGCCGATGGCCGCGGCGATCGGCGTCGGGCTTCCGGTAGAAACGCCAACCGGCAACATGGTGATCGACATCGGCGGTGGCACCACCGAGATCGCCGTCATTGCACTGTCCGGTATCGTCAGTGATACGTCCATTCGGACGGGCGGTGACGAGCTCGATACGGCGATCGTGCAGTTCATGCGAAAGAACTACAATCTGCTCATTGGCGAGCCCACGGCCGAGGTCATCAAGATTCAGATCGGCTCCGCCGCGCCGGTGGGTGAAGAGCGCGAGATGGAGGTCAAGGGGCGGGATCTCGTGTCGGGCATTCCGAAAACGGTGCGCGTGCACTCCAGCGAGATTCGCGAAGCGATTCAGGAGCCTATTCAGCAGATCGTCGATGCCGTGCGGAGAGCGCTCGAGATCACGCCGCCCGAGCTTGCCAGTGACATCGTGGATCGCGGGATCATCATGACCGGCGGCGGCGCGCTGATACGGGGACTGGATCTGCTGTTGAGCCAGGAAACCAATCTGCCGATTCACGTGGATGAGGATCCGCTCACCTGCGTCGTTCGCGGCTGCGGTCGTATCCTCGACGACGAAGAGAAGTACCGAGGTGTCCTTAACGTCTGAGGTAGGTCGTGGCCCGCGCCGCGCGATCAGGTAGTCGGGTCGATACCGTGGTGCTCGTGGCGTGCCTTGTGCTCGCCTCGATCGCGCGCGGACTGCCGGCCGAACGGCGCGCGCCCATTTCGTCCGGGCTGCGACGCACGGTCGTGGCACCGCTCGTGGGCCTGCAGCGCAGGGCCGAACTGGCGCGCACGGCCATGAATAGTCATGAGTCGCGCATGATCCAGCGCGACAGCGCGGTCCTTCGCTCGATGACGGTGACGGCGCTCGAGAGTGAGAACGAGCGCTTGCGGAAGCTGCTGGGCCTGTCGGGCCGGCTGCGATGGGGATTCGTGCCTGCCGAAGGACTGCATGGCGGCGGCATCGGCGATGAGTACACGCTGACGCTGACCGCCGGATCGAAAGCGGGCGTCAAGCCATTCAGCGCGATCGTGGCCCCCGAAGGGTTGGTGGGGATGGTGGAGACCGTCGATCCCACGATGAGCATCGCGATCATGTGGTCGCACCCGGACTTTCGGGTGAGCGCGATGGCGGCAGACGGTACCGCGTATGGCATTGTCGCCGCCCATCTCGGCGATACCGCGTCGCGGTATCTCATGGAGCTGCGCGGCGTTCCGTACCGGAATACGCTCGCGCCGGGGACGCTGATCGTATCCTCCGGACTGGGCAGCGTCTATCCGCGCGGCATTCCCATCGGCACGGTGCTCGGCGAGGCGAAATCGCCGGAGCAGTGGGCACGAACGTATCTGGTGCGCCCGTCGGTCCTGCCGGCCGATGCGAACGCGGTCATGATTCTCCTGCCACAGCGGTCTGCCGCGGGAGTCGACAACGTGTGGGCGAGTGTGATCAGCGATTCTGCCGCGAAACGAATGGCGGTCGCCGCGGACTCGATTGCGCGTGCCGACTCTGCGCGAGTCGTGCCCGTGATATCGCGCGCCGATAGCATCCGTCTGGACAGCCTTCGACGTGTGCGTCGCGAGGCTCGCGCGCGGCTTCGGCGGGACTCAGCCGCGGCGCGCGACTCGGTGCGAGCGCCCGTTGATTCCTCGGCCGTGGTGCCTCCGTCATGATCTCGGGACGCGGTCTCAAGGTGGCGATCGCATTCGTCCTCCTGGTGATGCTGCATTACTCGTTGCGTCCGCTGCTGGCGTGGCGGGCGTCGCCTGACTTCCTGGTGATTGCGCTGCTGCTGGTCGCGGTACGGGTGCGACCCGGCACGGCAGCGGTTGTTGGATTGCTGCTCGGCCTCGTGGCTGATTCGCTGATGCTCAGCGGGTTTGGGTCCAGTGCGCTCGCGATGGCGGCGATCGGGTTCGCCGCGGCGTGGCTGAAGGCCGTCTTTTTTGCTGACAACGCCGTGCTCAACGGCTTCTTCTTTTTTCTGGGGAAGCTCGCCTTCGACGTGATGTATCTCCTGATTGAGCGTCGGGTGGGCGGCGGCGAGCTGATGGCCGAGTTGCTGGTGTGGTCACCGCTGCGCGCGGCGGTGACGGCGGCGGCGGGACTCATCATGCTCGCGTTGCTCAAGCCCATGCTCCAGTCGGCAGACGCATGAGCTTTCATCCGAATGAAGTCATGCGCCGGGCGCGCACAGCGACCACGATTGCCTTTGTCGCGTTCGGGCTCCTGCTGATCGCGTTCTTCCGGACGCAGGTGCTGCAGAACGAGCAGTATGCCCTCAAGTCGGAAGAGAACCGCCTTCGCGAGGTCCCGCTGCCGGCGCCTCGCGGAATCATCTACGATCGCAAGGGTCAGATCATTGCGGAGAACGTGCCGGGCTATTCGGTGTCGATTCTGAGTCCGAGCGCGGACTCGCTTCGCGCCGCCCTGCGCCGGCTGAGCTCGACGATCGAGTTGAGCCCGGATCGCATCGAGTCCGCCGTGCGGCGTTTCCGCAGGGCGCCCAATCGACCGACGGTCATTCTTGCCGACGCCCCGTTCGACGTCGTCTCGGTCCTCGAGGAGCATCGGGTCGAGTTTCCCGGGTTGATCATTCAATCGGCGCCGAAGCGGTATTACCCCGACGGCCAGGCGGTTGCGTCGTTTGTGGGCTACACCGGAGAGATCACGGAAGGCGAGCTGTCGTCGGCGCGCTTTCGCGGTTACAAGAGTGGCCAGCAGATTGGGAAGGGCGGCCTGGAAAAGCAGTACGAGACGCGCCTGCGTGGACGCGAGGGGTCGCGCTTCGTCGAGGTGGATGCGCGCGGACGCGTCGTGCGCGAAGCCGGGGCGCGACAGGATCTGTTGCCGGTGGGTGCGGAGCCGCTGCATACGAACATCGATCTCGATCTTCAGCGATTCACCGCCTCGTTGTTCGGCGACTCGCTCATGGGTGGCGTGGTTGCAATAATTCCGGGCACCGGCGAGGTGCTCGCGCTGCATAGCGCGCCGAGCTACGACATCAATCGGTTCATCGGCGGAATTCCGGCGTCGTACTGGAAGGAGCTCACCACCGATCCGCGCCGGCCGCTGTACAACAAGGCCATTCAGGGGCTCTATCCTCCAGCGTCGACGTTCAAGCTGTCGACGGCGGTCATTGCGCTGGAGAACGGCGTTGCGAAGATGGAGGACCGGATGCCCCAGGCGTGCACCGGCGGATACTGGTTTGGCAACCGGTACTTCAAGTGCTGGGAAAAGGCGGGGCACGGCAACGTCAATCTCGCGGAAGCAATCGCCGTCTCGTGCGACGTCTATTTCTATCAACTGGGATTGAAAATCGGACTCTCGCGTTTACTGGCCGGCGGGATCACGCACGGATTCTATCGCAAGTCGGGCATTGATCTGCCGGATGAGCTGCGCCCCAAGTGGCCCTATGCCACCGATTACTTCAACAAGCAGTATGGACCGCGAGGCTGGACCAACGCCGTCACGCTCAACCTCGCGATTGGACAGGGCGAGAATTCGCAGAGCGTCGTCAACATGGCGCGCTTCTACACGGCGCTGGCGACGGATGGTTCGGCCGTGAAGCCCGAGATCGTGCGGAGCAGGGTGGAGCGCACGAAGATCTTCACGGTCACGCCGGCACAAATGGACGGACTGCGCTCCGCCATGGCTGGTGTCGTTTCCGTGGGAGGCACGGCAGCTTCCGCCGCGATCCAGGGCACCGTGCTGGCCGGCAAGACGGGTACGGCGCAGAACGCGAGTGATGCGACACGCGACCACGCCTGGTTCGTCGGCTTCGCCCCAGCCGGCTCTCCCAGGATCGTCGTGGCGGTGTTCCTCGAATACGGCGAGCACGGATATCTGGCGGCGCGCATTGCATCCAGAATCATTGCGCGGTATCTGAAGGAGACGCCCACGGAATTGCTCAATACGAGCGGCTGATGAGTCGGCGAGTCGTTGCCAATCTTCCGCTGCTGGGCATCGCCATGGCGCTGTCCATCTTCGGCATTGCCATGGTGTACTCGGCCGGGCAAACGGATGTCCCGTCGATCGTCACGCGACTGTACAAGGCGCAGATGGTGTGGCTGGTCGTCGCGGTGACGGCCGCGTGGATCGTGAGCCGTGCAACCGTCCGCCTCATTGACTGGTTCGTGTGGCCGGGTTACCTGGTCACGATCTCGATGCTGGCACTGACGCTCATCATCGGTACGGGCGCCGGAACGGCCGCGAGCACGAAGAGCTGGCTGACCATCGCCGGCGTTCGGATTGGTCAACCGTCGGAGCTGGCAAAGATCACTGTCGTGCTCGCCCTCGCCAAGCTGCTCTCCGGCCAGCGCGAGGCGCCGAAGTCCATGCTCGAGCTCTGGAAGCCCGCGGTCATCGTCGGCATTCCGTGGCTGCTGATCATGGCGCAGCCGGACCTGGGAACGGGCATCGTGTTCATTGGAATCTTCTTCGCGATGCTTTTCTGGTCCGGGGTGAGCTGGCCGCTGCTCGTGCTCGTCGCGAGTCCCGCGGTGAGCCTCGTCCTGGCCTTCAGCACCGGCATTTGGGGTGTCTGGTTCATCGTCCTCATTGGGCTGGTCCTGTGGTACAAGCCGTATCTCATCGAGGGCGTGTTCCTCGTCGTTGCCAACGTTGCCATGGGCGTCGTGGCGCCGCTGCTGTGGGAGCGGCTCGCGCCGTACCAGCAACGGCGCCTGCTCGTGTTTCTGGACCCCGACATCGATCCGCGCGCGTCGGGCTATCACGTCATCCAGTCACAGGTGGCCATCGGCTCCGGCGGATGGCTCGGCAAAGGCTTTACGGAAGGAACGCAGAAGCGCCTGAACTTCCTGCCGGCGCAGCATACCGATTTCATCTACGCCGTGGTGGGAGAGGAGCTCGGTTTCATCGGGGTGACGGTAGGCCTCGCGCTCTTTCTCGCGCTCTTCACGCGCGCCATTCTCATTGCGTCGAAGGCCAATGATTCGTTCAGCAGCCTTGTGGCGTTCGGGCTGATGGCCGGATGGTTCGTGCACGTCCTCGTGAATGTCGGCATGACGCTGAATCTGATGCCGATCACCGGCATTCCGCTGCCGTTCTTCAGCTACGGTGGCTCGTTCCTTCTCGCGTGCTGGATCTCGGTCGGGCTGTTGATGCGCATTTCCAGCGAAGGACGCGGTACACGGATCGATGGGATCCGCATCTGACCGCCTGAGAATCACCGCGACTTCTGCGGACCGTGCCAGGAAAGGGCAATTGACACGGTGGCGTGATGATCGCCGAGGAGCATATCGCGCGCGGACGCAGATACCCCGAATCCCGGACCGATTTGCAGGATGCTCAGGCCCGCGGTGATCTGCGGTAAGACGCCGATTGCCCGGTCACCGAACCGCACGGTCCCCAGCGAGATCCCAGGCTCCACGTAGACCGTGGTGTGCGGCTTGAAACGCGGGTCCTTTTCCGCCAGCGGCGATTTGCTGGTCGGTCGGAAGGATACGGAGACCGGAGCGCCCAATCCCGCGCTGAAGCTGCGGAACCTGGAGGTTCCGGACCTCACGCGTGCGGTGCCGAGATCTGCAGTCCAGCCAACGGCGAGCGTTGGACTATTTGCCGCCGCGCCCGACCGTTCGCCGAGAATTCTTCCGACAGCGTTGACGCCGTAGAGATGCCCCACAACGCACGGCACCAGACTCCGCAGTTCGTCCCGGCAGCTGCCATTGACTATACCCGCAGTCAGTCCGAACCGCAGCAGTGCTGGCCGTTCTGCCAGTGGCGTCGGCAGGTCAACTCCGATGGCGTAGACCGTGCCTCCGCCATCGCCGTCGCTGGAACCGACAAGCAGATGCACTCCAATGCCGGTGACCTCCTTCGCGATCGTCGCGAGTGAAGGAGCGGTCAACCTGCCGGCAGGTGAGCGAATCCGCGCAACGTAGGCAGACTCGTGTCCGGACTGCGCCAGCACGAGCGTCGCGCTCGAGGCGACGCAAATCGTCGCGAGCAGTACGGAGCGACAGGAGAATACGCGCATGGAAAGACGTTAGGGATCGCCGCGGGTGTTGTCTACCGAAGCGCGTCACCCATTCCTGTTTGGGCAGATTCAGGCGGCACGCACTGGGAGCGCGACCCAACGTCCCGTATCACTTTCAGTGGAGTTCTTGGCACGTCTGCCTTGCCTGCTCCCTTGAGCGCGGCGACATTACCGAATGGCCTGGTTCCGGAAGGAGAAGAAACAGCGACAACCGCTTCGCGAACGACTCGAGATTCCCGCCGACGCGTGGGAAAAGTGCGAGGCGTGCGGGCACACTGACCTGCGCGAGAAGTTCGCGCGCAATCTGAACGTCTGTCCGGAGTGCGATTACCACCGTCGCATCCCGCCGGCCGAGTTCGTCGCCATCATCCTCGACGACGGCACGGCCGAGGAAACCGAGACGGACATGAAGTCCACCGATCCCCTCGGCTTCCCCGAGTATCAGCAGCGTCTCAAGAAGGCACACGCCAATGCCGGTGATGGCGACGCTATTCTCACGGTCACTGGCCAGCTCAACAAGATGCCCGTCCACCTCGGCGTCATGAACTTCAAGTTCATGGGGGGATCGATGGGCTCGGTCGTTGGGGAGAAGATCGCGCGACTCGCGCAACGGTCGCTCGAGAAGAAGTATCCGCTGGTGCT
>JBKJRV010000068.1:0-9715 GCA_046593115.1 Gemmatimonadaceae bacterium | reverse complement strand
CGCGCGCGAAAGTCCCCTCCCTTCACCGTGTCGTAGAACAGCCGGTAGATGGAGTCGCCGTCGTTCTGGTAATTCTTGGCGGCGTTGATGCCGCCCTGCGCCGCGATGCTGTGCGCGCGCCGAGGCGAATCCTGAAAGCAGAAACACTTGACCTGGTAGCCGAGCTCCGACAGCGTCGCCGCCGCGGAAGCGCCAGCAAGGCCTGACCCCACCACGAGTACCGTGTAGCGTCGCTTGTTCGCCGGGTTCACCAGCTTCATCTCGAACCGGTGTCGCTCCCACTTCTGCTCGATGGGCCCCGAGGGAATTCTGGAGCGAAGGTCGAGTGCCATTACCGTCCTCGCGCGAAACCGAGCATAATGCCAAGCGGAATGAGACTGAAGCCGACATACAGCAGGATCGCGAATGCGCCTGCCACCCTCTTGCGAACGCCGCCAACCGTGGGATTGTTCACTCCCAAGGTCTGGAACACACTCCACGTGCCGTGATACAGGTGCATGCCGAGCGCGAACATGGCGAGGAGATAGAGTCCGGAAATCACCGGTTTCGCGAACGACGTGAGGACGTTGTGGTGGACGTCGGTCGCCCTGAAGTCGGGATGGATGGTGCCGGTCGTGAAGTGCAGCAGATGCAGCACGATGAAGATCAGCAGTGCGACACCACCCCACTTCATGGTGCGGCTCGCCAGCGTGGACGCCTCGGTCTCATGCCGCGCGTACGCGACTGGCCTGCCGGCCGAAGCGACACCCATGAGCTGAAAGGCCGCTACGACGTGCACGATGAGCGCAGCCAGGAGCATGCCGCGCACGCCCCACACCAGCAGCGGCACCGCTTTCAGCTTGGCGGCGTAGCTGTTATACGACGCGGGGCCGGCGAACACGAGCAGATTGCCGGCGAGATGGACGACGAGGAATCCGACCATGACGAGACCGCTGACCGCCATGACGATCTTCTTGCCGACGGTGCTCCGATAAAAATGTTGCAATGCGCCGCGTCCCTAGAGCGAGAGAACGCCCATCGGCTCCCGGACGGCGTCGGCACTCTTGCCGAGGTCCACGCGCTCCTTGCTCGTGAGCTCGACTTCCAGAATCTGCTCGAGACCCTTCCGGCCCAGCTTGCACGGGACGCCGAGGAACAGCCCGGACATGCCGTACTCGCCCTCGAGCCAGGCCGCGCAGGGAAGAATGCGCTTCTGGTCGAGCACGATCGCTTCGGCCATCTGCACCGCGCCGGCGGACGGCGCGTAATAAGCGGAGCCGGTCTTGAGATACTTCACGATCTCGGCGCCACCGTTCCGCGTGCGATCGACAATCGCGTCGAGCGCCTTCCGGTCGATGAGCTGCGTAATGGGAATGCCGCTGACCGTGGTATAGGAGATGAGCGGCACCATGGTGTCGCCGTGGCCGCCGAGGACCATCGCCTGGATGTCACGCACGGAAATATCGAGCGCTTCGGCGAGGAAGGATCGGTAGCGAGCCGTGTCGAGCACGCCGGCCATCCCGATCACGCGCTCTCGCGGGAAGCCGGTGACGTGCTTGGCGACGTAACACATGACGTCGAGCGGATTCGACACCATGATGATGATGGCGTTCGGCGACGTGCGCTTGATCTGCTCGGAAACCTGCTTGACGATGCCGGCATTGGTGTTCAACAGGTCATCGCGGGACATGCCGGGCTTCCGGGCAATGCCGGCCGTGATGATGACGATATCGGAGTCAGTGGTCTCGTCGTAGCCGTTGGTGCCGATGACGCGCGAGTCGAAGCCCTCGATCGGGGCGGACTCCCACTGGTCGAGTCCCTTCCCCTGCGGAACGCCTTCGGCGACGTCCACCATCACGACCTTCCGCGCGAGCTCCTTTTCCGCGACACGCTGAGCGGTCGTCGCGCCCACGTTGCCGGCGCCGATGACCGTAATTTTGTTGACCATTAGTGTCAGTCGTTCTGTGTGAGGGAAGTAGAAAAGCTATCCGGCGGCATCGCGCATCGAAAGTCGTCTCGTATCGATGGCAAGGGCCAACCTTGGGCGAAATCCCTCAGTTGAGAAGCCGCTCGGGCACCCTGTTATGACACTGGGGACACAGATGCTTCCGATATTCGGAGGCTCCGGATCGTCCATCGCATTTTACGTTGTCAATCGCTGGACAGCGCGCGGCAAACCGCAAAGACGAGGAGCAATCCGGAGCATTCGCATCGTCCGGAGAATTCGTGTCCCCATTGTCTTATGAGCCAGCCCGAGCGGCGTTATCCCCCGCGCGTGTGCATCTCCAGATGCGGGTCGCGTCGCAGCCGCTCGATGCCAACGAGCGCGCCCCGATCCTCGACCGCGTGACGCACTTCGGCACCGCGATCCGTCCGCTCGGTCCATACCTCCGTGATGCGCGCGCGTAGCTCGTCGACGCCGGCACCGGAACGCAACACGCTTCTCAGATCGTGACCTTGCTGCGCATACAGGCAGAGCAACCACATTCCGTCAGCAGTCAGCCGGCTCCGATCGCAGGTTCTGCAAAAGGGCGCGGTCGTTGAAGCAATGATTCCAAAGGTGCGACCGTCCGGCATCCGAAAACGCTCGGCAGGCGCCGCGTCTACAGGCGGAATAGCCTCGATGGCGCCATAGCTTCTGCCAAGGCGCGCGAGGATCTCCGCGCGACTCACCACCTGATCCTCGGACCAGTGCGTCGCCCCCCCGACGTCCATGTACTCGATGAAGCGAACCTCCGCGTTTACCGACGCGCCGTACTCGATCAGCGCCGAAAGCTCATCCTCGTTATGTCCACGGATCACCACACTATCGATCTTCGTGTTCCGAAACCCCGCCTGGGCAAGCGAATCAATGCCGCGCAATACGCGTGCATGCAGATCCCGTCGAGTGAGTCGGGCGAAACGGGCGGGATCGAGCGAGTCGAGACTCACCGTCACCCGGTGGAGCCCAGCGTCTTTCAGCGCACGCGCGTGTTGGTCCAGCAGGACGCCATTCGTGGTCAGGGCGAGATCGTGGATGCCCGAGATACCAGCGATCATGCGCACGAGCGACGGTAGCTCCGCGCGCAGCAATGGCTCTCCGCCCGTGAAGCGCACGCGGTCCACGCCGCAGTCGGCGAAGACCGCTGCGACCGTCGCCATCTCCTCGAAGGTCAGCAAATCCGCGCGTGGCAGCCACCGATACTCGTCCTCCGGCATACAGTAGCGGCAGCGCAGGTTGCAGCGGTCGGTCACCGAGAGACGCAGGCTCCGTAACGGCCGGACAAATCGGTCGACGACGGCCTCCGTTCGAGGAACGAGCGACAGAATAGCAGGCACTACTGGGCCGCGATCGGCGGGAGGCGCCACTTCAACGACCCGCCGTAAGGCGCGCCGCAGTCGGATCGATCCACTCCCGCGTCCCATCCTCGTACTGCTCGCGCTTCCAGATCGGCACACGAAGCTTGATCTGTTCGATGACGAACCGTGCAGCCTCAAAGGCCTCGGCGCGGTGCGGGTGCGCGACGGCAATCACGACGCTGGCGTCTCCAAGCGTCAGGATACCCGTCCGATGCTCGACGACGATATCCTCCGTCGCGAACGAGGCGCAGGCCTCGGCGGCGATCCGTGCCAGCTCGCGCGAGGCCATGGACGCGTAGGACGAGTATTCGATGCCGGTGACAGCACGGCCTTCGTTAACCTCCCGAACGGTTCCAACGAACAGAATCGATGCCCCGTTCGCCGATCGCTGTACCTCTGCCAGCAGTGCCGCTGGGTCGAGCGCCTGGTCAACCACCGCGGTGCGCATCAGCCCCCCGCCACGGGAGGAATGACCGCCACTTCGTCACCCTGCTTCAGCACCTGCGAGTCCCTGGCGTAGCCCTGATTCACCGCAACCAGCGGCCGCGGCGGCAGTTTATCAGCACCGGGAAAGCTCGCGAGTCGTTCCACGAGTTGACGCACTGTCGCTCCCAAGGGCAGCTCCACGCTGAGCGAACGTGCGCCCAACAGGTCGGCGTAGGAGGCAAAAAGGAGCACGGTCACTGTCATACATGAAAATAACCCGGCGTACGGGACACGCCGGGGTTATCAGGACAAAACGAGGGTCGAAGGCGGCGAGCTACGGCAGCTGGCGCCGTCTCTACTGGCAGCATCAGGAGAAGGCCGGATCCTACCCCCACTTAAGACTTTGCTTCGACAGCGGCAACGAGCGGACACGCTTTCCGGTCGCCGCAAAGATCGCGTTGCACAGTGCGGGAATCGCAGGCGGCAGCATGGGCTCACCCAGTCCGGTTGGCGGGAATTCCGTCTTCCGGAAATGCACCTCGACCGGCGGCACCTGCTTCAGACGAATCAGGGGGAAATTGTTGAAGTTCGTCTGCACCACTCGGCCTTTCTCGATGACGATTTCCTGTCCGAGCGCTTCGGAAAGTCCATCGAGCACACCACCCTGAGTCACGTTCTCGGCACTCATCGGGTTGATGACCTGGTTGCCGATGTCACCGGCTGCCCAGACCTTGTCGATGGTCAGCACGCCAGCGCGCGTCACCGTGACCTGGACGACCTCGGCGAAGTAGCCCCGATGGCTGTAGTGGAACGCGATCCCCTTCCCAGTTCCGCGCTTGAGCTGAGCGCGCCCGGCCCAACCGGACTTTTCGGCGACAAGCTCGAGCACGCCGCGCGCGCGCACCGGATCAAATCCGGGCGGCGCCGCCTGCTGCCCTGCTCCTCCCGTCGCCGACGCAGCCGCGCTACGACCCTGACCCGGAGCAGCAGGTCCACCCGATCCGCCGGCTGTCGTTGCACCGGCGACACCGCCGCCGCCCGTGCCTGCGGGTGCGCCCGCGGGCGCGCCTGGGGGTCCGCCGGGCACGGCGCTCGCCACGGCGGCAACGGGACGCTGTGCCACCGGGGGATTCGACAGCAGCTCGAGCCGCAGCTCGAGCGGGTCCCGCTTTGCCGCGTGCGCAAGCTCGTCGATGAACGACTGGATGGGGAACGCGTAGCCGTTACTGCCCGGTGCACGCAGCGCGCCCGTGGGAATGCCGCTGGCCATCACCGAGGAATCGAGCGCGTAGTTCTCGACGAAGCCGCCGGGGAATTCACCAGCCTGCATGCCGGCGCTGGACGCGAAGCGCTCGCCCTGTCCGAAGGAGATGAAGTGATCGCGCCACGCGACGACCGTGCCGTTCGAGTCGATGCCGCCTTTCAGATAGTGCCAGCCTGCCGGGCGATAGAAGTCATGCTGCATGTCATCTTCGCGCGTCCACACGAGCTTCACCGGGACGCCGATCTCCTTCGCGATCCACGCCGCCTCGACCATGTAGTCGTTGCTGAGCCGCCGGCCGAACCCGCCACCCATCCGCGTGAGGTTGAGCGTGATCGCGCTTTCCGGAATGCCAAGCGTTCGCGCCGTAAGTCCACGTCCATTCGCCGGAGTCTGGCTCGGCACCCAGAGCTCGAGCTTGCCGTCCTTGAAATGGGCAGTGCAGTTTTGCGGCTCGAGTGGCGCGTGCGCGATGAACGGATAGTAGTACGCGCCTTCGATCGTCGTTGCTGCTCCCGCAAGCGCGGCTTCGACATCGCCATCGCGCCGGAGTGAGCGCTGCTGCGGCTGCTTCGACAGCGCTTCGGCCTGTGCGTGGAAGCCGGCACTACTCTGCGACGCGGTGGGTCCCTCGTTCCACGTAACTTTCAGTTGGCGGCGCGCCGACTGTGCGGCCCACCACGTGTCGCCGACAATCGCAACACCACCCACGAGGCCGCTCAGGTCCTCGCCGCCCTGCACGACGAAGGCGTGGCGAACGCCCGGCAGAGCGCGGAGGTCTTCAACGTTCGCGGTCGCGACCTTGCCGCCGAACACTGGGCACTTCTCGAACACGGCGTAGAGCATCCCCGGCAGGCTCACGTCGATGCCGTATAGCGGCTTCCCGGTCACGATCTTGAGATTGTCGACACCAGGTACGCGGGTGCCGATGATCCGGAAATCCTTTGGATCCTTGAGCGTGACCGTCGCGAGATCGGGCGGCGTGAGCGTTGCAGCGCGGTCGACAAGATCGCCGTAGTTGAGACGGCGGTTCGTGCGCGCGTGAGTGACGACGCCGCCCGCAGTCGTCAGCTCGGATTCCGGGACACGCCACGTCTGCGCAGCAGCGGTGACAAGCATCGCGCGCGCCGCGGCACCGACGCGCCGCATCGGCAACCAGTTCTGCGGCGTGCAGAGGCTGCCACCGGCAAACTGGGCGGGCTGGAAGTTCACCGTGTCAAGGGCGCCCTGCTCGACGGTCACCGTCTTCCAATTCACATCCAGCTCATCAGCGATGAGCATCGGAAGCATGGTCTTCACGCCCTGACCGATTTCCGGATTCTTGGCGATGATTGTGACTGCGCCGGACGCCGCAATGCGAATAAATGCGTTCGGTTTGAAGTCAGCAACGTTCCCCAGCGGCAGTGCGGCTTCGGCGGTCTCGAAGGGGTCGAGGTACGTGGCCAGCAGCATGCCGCCGCCGGCGATGCCGGTGACCTTCAGGAATTGGCGTCGGTTGACGCTCACGGTGGTGTCCATGGGGCCTCCTACAACTCGAGCTCGTCCGGACGATTATCGGACGCGAGGCGTTTAGCCGACCTGGTCCGTGGCATCGCCGCCGCCGCGTGGATTCCTGCGCGGATGCGGTGATAGGTCGCACAGCGGCAAAGATTTCCGTTCATCGCCGCGTCGATCTGGGCATCGGTCGGCTTCGGCGTGCGTGCGAGCAGCGCCGCCGCCGACATGAGCTGGCCGGCCTGGCAATAGCCGCACTGCGGTACATCGAGTTCCTGCCACGCTCGCTGAAGCGGATGCGAGCCATCTGGAGACAACCCCTCGATCGTCGTGACCTGAGCACCTTCTACCGCGGTGATTGGCAGGATGCAGGACCGTGTCGCGCTCCCGTTGAGGTGCACCGTACAGGCTCCGCACTGGGCGACGCCGCACCCGAACTTGGTGCCCTTGAGGTCGAGCACGTCCCGAAGCACCCAGAGGAGGGGCATGTCGGAGGGGACGTCCACCGTCGCGGACTTCCCATTGACTGTGAAGCTGACTGACATGGGCCGAACCACTCCATTTGGGCCGCCCTCGGAGCGCGCCACCTGGGCGCCGGGGAGGCTTCAAGTCTTATTCGTCCAGCGTCCGCACTACGCCGGGCGAATCTCAAACGCAGGCCGTTTATCGGCTTATGCTTCCGACATCTCCTCCAGCGGCTCCACGTCGGCGACCATGGCCCGTAACTCCTTGGAGGGCTTGAACACGGGCACAGGGCGGGCCGACACTTCGACCGGCGAGCCCGTCCTTGGATTGCGGGCCATGCGAGTCTTCCGATGGCGGATTTTGAACGTTCCGAATCCGCGCACCTCGATGTTCTTCTGTTCCTGCAGCGCATCCTTGATCGCGTCCAGGAAAGCGTCGACGACTCGCGCGCAATCCTTTTTCGAGATCATCGGCCCGGCAGTGCGTGCAATTTGAGCCGTAACGTGCTCGACCAGATCGGCCTTGGTCATTGAATCGCCTCGGAAGAAGTGCTCGCTCCAGGAGCGAACGATGCGATTATGTTAGGCCGTTAACTGTTATGTGTCAAGCGCTTAAATGGTCACCCCCGTCCCGGCAATCACCCAGAACGTTTGTTCTTTTTGACTGCATCCAGGAACTGATTGAAGAGCGGCTGACCATCGTGCGGGCCGGGTGCTGCCTCCGGGTGATACTGAACGGCGAACACCGGCAACTCCCGGTGGCGCAGGCCCTCGATGGTGCCGTCGTTGAGATTGACGTGGGTAACTTCCAGCGCGGGTGCGCCAGGAATGCCCTTTTCGTCACCCTTCACGGCAAAACCGTGGTTCTGCGACGTGATGAGCACCCGGCCGTCGCTCACATCTCGAACCGGGTGATTTCCGCCCCGGTGACCGTATGGAAGCTTGATGGTCTCCGCGCCGAAGGTGAGTCCCAACAGCTGATGTCCCAAACAGATGCCAAAGACTGGCTTGCCACTCTCCGCCAGCCGCTGGATAGTGGGCGGCGCGTATCCGACGGCCGCCGGATCGCCCGGCCCATTTGCCAGAAATACTCCGTCGGGGCCGAGTTCCAGCGCCTCCTCTGCCGACGTCCGCGCGGGCACCACCGTGACCCGGCAATCGTGCTCCTGGAACAGGCGAAGGATGTTTCGCTTGATGCCGTAATCGTAGGCGACGAGGTGCATTGAGGCACCCACGTCGCCCCAGCTATACGGCTCCGTGACCGACACGATGGAGGCGAGGTCCTGTCCCTCCATGGAGGGACACGCGGCGAGCTCCGCGCGCACGCCCTCGGTGGGCTCCTCTCCCGTCGCGATGACGCCCGTCATCACGCCCGCCGACCTCAAGTGTCGAGTGAGGCGACGGGTGTCAACTCCGTCCAGAATGGGAATATGGGACTCTGCGAGCCATGCGGAGAGACTCCCGTTGGCGCGCCAGTTGGAGTAGCTCCCTGACAGTTCCCGCACGACGATTCCTGCCACCTGCGCACGCCCCGACTCGGGATCGACCGCGTTAACGCCGTAATTCCCGATCATCGGCGCGGTCATGACAACAATCTGACCGCGATAGGACGGATCGGTAAACACCTCCTGATAGCCGGTCATGTTGGTCGTGAAAACCACCTCGGCCACAGTCGCCCGGGCCGGCTCGTGCAGCCGGCCACGAAAAAGGGTTCCGTCCTCGAGGAGGAGGAACCCGGGTTCCGTCTGATGCGCCTTCACGTCCTGAGCGTTACGGGGTTGGAGCGGGAGGCGGTGTCACTGGCGCCGGAATGGCCTCGAGCGGGATGGCTGGCGCCTGTCCCTTGGTGTTCGGCAATGGCGATGTCACCGGGGCGTTGAGCGGCTGATCCAGGATGGATCGCGGTGTCCGGCTCCGGGTCGACAGCAGCGACAGTATGAACGAGATGGCGAGAAACGCACCACCGAGCCACCAGCTGGCCTTGGTCAGGACGTTACCGGCCTGGCGCGTGCCCATGAAGGAGTCGGACGTACCCGACCCGCCGAAATTGGCGGTGAGACCACCGCCCTTTCCCGCCTGCATCAGGATGGCGAGGATCAGCAGGAAACTGACGATGACGAGAATGACGATGAGAAACGTATACATGAACCGGAGAAGAAATGGGCTAAACC
Source organism: Gemmatimonadaceae bacterium (assembly GCA_046593115.1). GTDB lineage: Bacteria > Gemmatimonadota > Gemmatimonadetes > Gemmatimonadales > Gemmatimonadaceae > JBKJRV01. Next base: position 581 of record JBKJRV010000068.1, on the reverse strand, counting down.
ATAAATCTGACGAAACTTACACCGTTTCTCAAGTGCGAACGATGGCCGCCCACCCGTCGGCATCGAGACTTGCACCACCCACCAGGAGGCCATCGACGTCATCCGCCGCGAGCAGAGTACGCGCGTTGTCGCGATTGACGCTGCCGCCGTAGAGAATGGGAATCTGCGCGCCACGCTCGCCAACAAGCGCCCTGAGCTTCCCGCGAACCTTGCGATGCACCGTGCTCGCGTCCTCAGGCGTTGCATTCTTGCCCGTGCCGATAGCCCACACCGGTTCGTACGCAATGATCATTGATGCTGCCTTGGCCGGCTCCAGCGATGCCATGCCCGCCTCGAGCTGCCGCAGCACAACGGCTTCGGTCTCCCCGGCTTCGCGCTGCGCCAGCGTCTCGCCCACACACAGGAGCGGGATGAGACCTGCGCGCACCGCAGCCGCACATTTCTTCCCCGCGTGCTCGTCGCTTTCGCCGAAGACGTGCCGTCGTTCCGAGTGTCCGATGAGCGCGACGTTGGCGCCCGCATCACGCGCAATACCGACCGATGTCTCTCCCGTGAACGCGCCCTTGTCTTCCCAATGAATA
>JBKJRV010000321.1:0-4181 GCA_046593115.1 Gemmatimonadaceae bacterium | reverse complement strand
GTTCATCGTCGAGGCGGGCTTCAACCGATCCGTGCGCGGGGACAGCGCGCGCATCGCGCGGTTTGGCGGCACCACGTTCTTGCCCAACGGTGCGCCGCCCACCGTGGGCTCCCGGTTCAGACAGCCCGACCTCGCGCGCACGTTGCGACTCATCGCGGAGCAGGGTCCTGACGCGTTCTACCGTGGCGAGATTGGCGATTCGCTGGTAGCGGAGATGAAGCGTGGCGGAGGCATCATCACGAAAGAGGATCTTGCCAGCTATCGGCCGCGCTGGCGCGACCCAATCCGCAGCAGCTATCGAGGTTACACGCTCTTCACGATGCCCCCTGCCTCGTCCGGAGGCATCGTGATCACGGAAACGCTCAATATCCTCGAGACGTATCCAACGCTGCCGCCCTTCGGGAGTGCCGCCTACGCGCACATTCTCGGCAGCGCCTATCAGCGTGCGTTCATCGATCGAAACGCGAAGATCGCGGATCCTGCGTTCGTGAAGGTTCCGATGGCGCAGCTGACGAGCAAGACGTACGCGAAGACGTTGCGCGCAACCATCGATGCAAAGCGCGCGACGCCAACACTGACGCTCGAGCAGCAAATGGGAACGCGCTCCGAGGGCACGGAGACGACGCACTACTCGGTTGTTGATGGAATGGGAAATTCGGTAGCAACGACGACGACCACCAACGGACTCTATGGCTCCGGGGTCCTGGTACGCGGCGCCGGCTTCTTCATGAACAACGAGATGGATGACCTCTCGGCGCAGCCCGGAAAACCCAATCAGTTCGGGTTGGTGCAGGGAGAGGCCAACGCCGTGGCGCCGGGCAAGCGGCCGTTGAGCGCCATGTCACCAACGATCGTGCTCGATCCGGCGGGTGGACTACTCCTGGTGCTGGGGGCGCGGGGCGGCCCGCGAATCATTACCGCGACCTCGCAGGTGATCCTGAATGTCATCGATCACCGGATGTCGATTGCCGATGCGATGAGCGCGCCGAGAATTCATCATCAGGCGCTGCCAGATTCGCTGATGTATGAGCGCGGCGGGCTCTCGCAACCGGTGCTCGATTCGCTCACCCGCATGGGACATGGTCCGATGGTCGTGAACGGTGTCGCGCTCGCGAACGCGATCATGCGGGTAAAGGGCGGATTCGAAGCTGTTGGTGATCCGAGACGGCCGGGAGGAGTGGTGGGGTACTGACTCTATTGCGTATTGCGTATTGCGTAAATAGAGCGGGGTGCGGGTGCGCAGTGAAAGTCATCCCCGCGCGAGCAAAGCGAGCGTCAGGCTTTCCATGGGCGCAGGAGGGAAGTTCATCCTGATTGTGTCAGACCCACGATGCAGGAAGGGCCCGGGAAAACTCCCGGGCCCTTCTTGTCATGTGTCCCTGATCGGGTCACACCATCAGTTCAGTCAGCTGCGATGACCGTCATCGAGTTGTTGAGCCGGATCACGATGCGGCTGCCTTCGTTCACACAGCCCTCGTAGTTAGCCGTTCCAACTGCGACAGCCGTTCCCGCCGCACCACCAACCGCCGCGCCGATGACCGTGGACTTCGTGTCCTTGCCGAGCACCTGGCCAGCGGCCGCACCGATCGCTGCGCCGATCGCGATCTTCTGTGCGTCCTTCTTCTTCGGCTGATTCCGGACCCTGGAGACGTCTGCCGACTGCGTGGTGGCGTCAACATCGTAGCTCTTTCCGCCGAAGGTCAGCGATACAACCTTGAAACCCATTTCGATCGGGTCGTTTGCATTCTCGCTGCGACTGAGCGACGTGATCCGAACGACCGCACGCGCACCGGCCGGGATCATCGCACCACCAGAACCCTGCACACTTTCGGCGACGTTCGCCATGAAGCTGTCGCCAACCTTGACCGTGTTGGTGCAAACCTTCGAGGCCGCCGTCAGCGTGATGTTCGAGCCCGACGGAATGGACGCGATCACGCCTGCGGAACCGGCCGGCGTCCTGGTGACCGTGTTGCCAACTGGGGTGGTGCTCCTGGTCGGCGTGCGGGTCATCGTCTTCGTGCCCGTACCACCACCGGTGGTCTTCTTCGTCATGGCGGGCGCGGTGCCCGCAGCGGCATCGTCACGCAACTGTGGCTGCGCGGCGCTGTCCTGGTTAGCCAGTCGAAGATCGTTGTTCAGCGATGTGTCGGAAGCGAGCGTATCCCGGTTGTTATCGCCGCCCGAACAAGCACCCGCGACGAGCGCCAATGAGAGCGCCAGCGGTGTCGCGAAGCTACGGATATATTTCATGATTCATTCTCTCCAAGAGCAGTGACAGGAATAGCTACAATATCCAACAGGAAACTAAGATACGTAATGTGGGTGCGACCTACCTAGAAGCGCAAAGCGTGTGCCACGGATGAAGTCGCTCCGCAAGCTCCTTCCCTACTTCCGGCCTTACCGACGGAGCCTCGCGGCGGGGCTTTTACTCGTGATCGCCTCGTCAGGCTCCGTGAGCGTCATCCCCTGGCTGCTCCGGGAAGCTCTGGACCGCATGAAAAGCGGCGTGCCCCTGAGCTCAGTGATAACCCTCGCGGCCGTAATGGTTGCGGCCGCCATCGTGGGGGGCGGCTTTCGCTATGGCATGCGTGAGCTCCTGAATGGGGTGAGCCGCCGAATCGAGTTCGATCTCCGGAACGACCTGTTTCGTCATCTGGAGACGCTCGATGCGCCCTGGTTTGCACAAAATCGCACCGGCGAGATCATGGCACGCCTCACCAACGACCTTGGTGCGGTGAGGATGGCGGCCGGGCCCGCTATCATGTACCTGACCAGCACAATCTTCGGCGGGGCCTTTGCCCTTGTCTTCATGCTGCAGATCAGCTCTCGTCTCACCGCACTCGCACTCCTGCCGATGGTCGTCCTCCCGATCATGACGGCCTGGCTGGGAAAGGCCATCCACGATCGATTCGAGGCGGTGCAGGAGCACTTTGGCGCCATGACGACACTGGCGCAGGAGAACATCTCCGGCACCCGGATCGTTCGCGCATATCGGCAGGAGACCGAAGAAATCTCTCGCTTTCACGCCATGAGCCGTGAGTACGTCGTACGGAACATCCGTCTGGCCCGGCTCTACGGCACAATGAATCCGGCCTTCGGCCTGCTCGCAGGGCTTGGCATGGTCATCGTGCTCGGTGTGGGTGGCGGCATGGTCGTCCGAGAGACGCTCACAGTCGGGTCATTCGTCGCCTTCGGGATCTACCTGGCTACCCTCACGTGGCCGCTCATCGCGCTTGGCTGGGTGACAAATCTGTTCCAGCGAGGGGCCGCCAGCATGACGCGACTCAACGAGGTGCTGGATGCGGGGGCGAAAGTGGCCGATGTGCCGGAGGCGCGGGTGGCCAGCGCTCCGCTTCCTGCGTCCATTGCGCAACCGATTATCGAGCGTGCAGCGGGCACGGGGGGATCCTCCATCGAGTTCCGTGGCGTGGGGTTCCACTATCCCGTTCACGACGACAGCGAGCCGAGATGGGTCCTGAAGGACATTTCGTTCCTGGCGCCGGCAGGGTCTACGCTCGGCGTTGTCGGAGCTACCGGCAGCGGCAAGAGCGCTCTCATGGATCTCATCCCGCGCATCTACGACCCTCAGGAAGGGGAAATTCTCATTAACGGGGTGTCACTCAAGTCCATTCCACTACACGAGTTACGTAGTCGCATCGGCTATGCGACGCAGGAGAACATTCTGTTCAGCGATACGATTGCGTCGAACATCGGCTATGGAATGAACTTGCAAACGACGCCGGATCCAGAACGCATTCCCTGGGCAGCGGCCGTTGCACAACTCAGTGAGACCATTTCGGCGTTCCCCGGCCAGTACGACACCATCCTCGGAGAGCGAGGTATCAACCTCTCGGGAGGACAGAAGCAGCGTGCGGCATTGGCCCGGGCCCTGGCGCGCCAGCCGGAAATCGTCCTTCTCGACGACGCGCTATCGGCCGTGGACACGCACACGGAGGCCGAAATTCTCCACTCGCTGCGTGTTGCGCTCACCAGGCGCACGGCGGTGATTGCGTCGCACCGGATAAGCGCGCTTCGGGATACAACCTGGACCATCGTGCTCGACGACGGTCGCATCGTGGAGCGCGGCACCCACACCGAGCTGATGAACAATCGCGGCCTGTACTACCGCGTCGCCAGCCTGCAGGTCGCCGATCAGGACAGTATCGTCTTGCTCGAAGCGC
>JBKJRV010000172.1:0-3061 GCA_046593115.1 Gemmatimonadaceae bacterium | reverse complement strand
CCTCTGCCTCTTCGCCGCCACCATCTGCTCGTTGATCACGCGGCCGCTGCCCGCCGGCTCGATGGTGGTGATCGTCATCTCCCTGGGCATGCTGCTGCGGCTCTTTACGGTCCAGGACGCCCTCTCCGGATTCTCGAACGTGACGGTCTGGCTGATCGTGGCCGCGTTCCTGTTTTCGCGCGGATTCACGCAGACGAGGCTCGGCGAGCGGATCGCATACACCATCGTGAGAAGGCTCGGTCGCGGCCCGCTTCGCCTTGGCTATTCCATCGCGCTGGCGGACCTGGTGATGGCGCCGATGACGCCGTCCAACACGGCGCGCGCCGGCGGGATCCTGTTTCCCATCACGCTGAATGTCGCGCGGGCATTGGGGTCGGAGCCGGGGCCGACGAGCGATCGCATCGGCGCGTTCCTGATGAAGACGCTCTTCCAGGCGGACCTCGTGGTCTCCGCGATGTTTCTCACCGCGACCGCCCCGAATCCGCTGGTCGCGGAATTCGTGCGGCAGGGCGCCGGCGCGAGATTGTCGTGGACGACGTGGGCCCTCGCGGCGTCGGTGCCGGGCCTCGTGGCCCTGGCCATCGTGCCGTACGTCGTCTACCGCCTCTGCCCGCCCGGCATCACCGACACCACGGCCGCACAGGCACTCGCCGCCGATCACCTGCGTGAGATGGGAGCGCCGGCGCGCGCCGAGCGCCTCGTGCTGGCCGTCTTCTCGCTGGTCCTGCTGTTATGGCTCGCGAGCGAATGGACTGGACTCTCGGCAACGGCAGTCGCGTGGCTCGGGGTGGCGATGCTGCTGCTGACGCGGGTTCTGGAGTGGAAGGACATCCTTGACGAGAAAGGCGCCTGGGACGCGTTGATCTGGTTTGGCGGCCTGATGATGCTCGCCGCGCAGCTCGACAAGGCCGGGTTCCCCCAGGCGTTTGCCCATGCGGCGGCGGGGCTCGTCCGCGGCTGGCCCTGGTGGTGGGCCCTCGTGGCGCTGGTCATCCTCTACACGTATGCACACTATGCGTTCGCGAGCGGGGTGGCGCACGTGACTGCCATGTTCCCGGCGTTCTTCGCGGCGGTGGTCGGGTTCGGCGCGCCGCCGCTCGTCGCGGGCCTCGCGTTCGGGATTTTCTCGAGCTTGAGTGCGGCGACAACCCATTACGGCACGGGCCCCGCGCCAGTCATCTTCGGGGCCGGCTATGTGACCCACGCGCAGTGGTGGCGCACCGGGTTCATCATCTCGCTGCTGCATCTCGCGATCTGGCTGCCGATCGGCTTCCTCTGGTGGAAGGCGATCGGTCTTTGGTGACGGAGCGGAGGAATCGATGAAAACGTATCGGACGGCGGTCATTCCTGGGGACGGCATCGGGCGCGAGGTGATTCCGGCCGCGATCCGGGCTCTGGAAACGGCGGCGGAGCGCTTTGGCTTCCATTTCGAGTGGGAGGAGTTCCCGTGGGGGTCGGAGCATTACTTCGCGCACGGCCGGATGATGCCGGAAGACGCGCTGGATCGGCTGCGCCGCTTCGACGCGATCTTTTTTGGCGCGGTCGGTGATCCTCGCCTGCAGGACAACGTCACGCTCAACGGGTTGCTGCTGCCGATCCGGCGCGGATTCGATCAATACGCCTGCGTCAGGCCCGCCGTGTTGTACCCCGGCGTCCCGAGCCCGCTCGCCGGCCGGAAGAGCGGCGACATCGATTTCGTCGTCGTGCGGGAAAACACCGAAGGTGAGTACGCGCAGGTCGGCGGCCTCCTTTACCCCGGCGGGCCGCAGGAAGTCGCGATGCAGGCGGCGATGTTCACACGGCATGGAACCGAGCGTGTGATCCGGTTTGCGTTCGATCTCACGCGCCGGCGGAGCCGCAAGCGCCTGTTGACGTCGGTGACGAAGTCCAACGCGCAGGGCTTCAGCATGGCGTTCTGGGACCGGGTATTCACGGAGGTTTCGCGCGACTACCCGGATATCCGCACTGAGTCGCTGCTGGTCGACGCCGCCTGCATGGATCTGGTGCGGCGGCCGCAGGACTTCGACGTCATCGTGGCGTCAAATCTCTTCGGCGACATCCTGACCGACCTCAGCGCCGCGATCACCGGCAGTATCGGCCTGGCGCCAAGCGCGAACTTGAATCCATCGAAGACCTTTCCCTCGCTCTTCGAGCCGGTGCACGGATCGGCGCCCGACATCGCCGGCCGCGGCATCGCCAATCCGATGGCGACGATGCTGGCAGGATCGATGATGCTCGATTTCCTCGGCGAGAGCGCCGCCGCTGCGCTGCTGGACCGCGCCGTCATACAGGTGCTGACCGATCGCCGGCAGCTGACGCCGGATCTCGGCGGGACAGGGACGACAACCACGGTCGCCGACGAGGTGCTGGCGCAGGTGCGGCGCGACGCGGGCCGCTGAGCGCCACAGGAGGTATGTTTGACGATTCGCCTACAGCCAGCGCCATTCCTGGTGTTGTGGAGTTCTCTCTCGGTGATGGGGCTTCAGGCTCAGAGGGATGTGAGCTCTGCGCCGCGGCCCGACCTTCTCCTGGTCGTCAGTTTCGACAACGGAGTCAAGAACCTGGTGGGCGGGTACCACAACAGGCTGGAACGCGCGCCTACGGTGGCGATCACCGCCAGAGTTGCTGATGTGGTGAGGGGCCGATCGGGACGGAGCTTGAAGGTATCGGTCGATCGGAGGGCCGGTGGCTTTGGTGGCGTGTGGCTCAACACCGCAGCGGCGACGAAGGTGAACGACAAGCGGCGAAAACAATTCATCTGCACCGGCTTTTCGTAGGGGCCAGCATACGCCCGCTCGCGTACGCCTGACAGCACCCCCACGAAAGCCCCACAGAATTCTCACAGTCCAGGCCGGGCCCGGATAACCTTCGCGGCCGCTGCCCAGAGGCGCGTCAGGGCACACCTCAACATCACGAGCCCCAGACGCATCGCGGACCGGCAGGGTTTGGTGCCGTCCGGTATACAGTCGGAGCGCCATGAGACTACTCATCCTCGTCGCAATCGCCGCCGTGATGGCCGTCGCGGCGCCCGGGCAGGCGCCGGAACGATCGACCGCGCCGC
>JBKJRV010000316.1:0-3686 GCA_046593115.1 Gemmatimonadaceae bacterium | reverse complement strand
ACCACACCACGGCGGTTGCGGAATCGCGTGCCGTCACGGAGTCGATGGAGATGAGCAGGGGGCCGACGCTCGACCCGACTTTCGGATCGGTGTAGAGTGAATAGGTGAAAGCGACATCGCGCGCGGTGACTGGCCTTCCGTCATGCCACCGCGCTCCCGGATCGATGTGAAATGCGATAGACAATGAATCCGGCGCCCATTCCCAGCGGTCCGCGAGTCGGGGCATGAATCCCCTGTCTCCCACCGTATTCAACTCCGGTCCGATATCCGCGAGGTGACCATACAGCTGATCGATGACACTCCTCGTCAACGCGTTGTCGGCGTACATCGGCAGGAGGACATCCGCATCCGCCGACGTGGAGATGACGAGTGTCCCACCCGTCGCGGGCGCACTGGAGTCACCGGAGCGCGAATCCCCGCCTCGGCACGCGGACACGATGATCACGGAGAGCAACAGAAGTCGGCGCACGAGTGGGGGAGTCATGGGGAATAGGAGTATCCTGCCTGCGGGAAAAGGATGTGGCGGTCGCCGAGGGTGCGTCAAGCGATTTCTAGAGACGCCAGGTCCAGTGGGGGGAGTGATAATGGTCCTCCCGCGCGGTGGCGGCGTCACGCAATGCCGAGTCGATGGGCAGTGCGCTCGCGCCTTCGTCTTCGCGTTCGACCACTGCGTTCCTGAGTGCCGAGAACACTTCCGCTGGCTCCGGCACTCGGCCCAGCAACTCGCGCAGCGTGGCGAGGGGGCGCGTCGGCCGCGGCGGACCGTTGGAGAGAGTACCGATCAACTGCTGATCGTCATCAATGAGAATCGAGCCATGCTGCAGCAGCGCCCCGTCCTCGCGCCACTGCGCGCTGCCAACGAGCTTGCGTCCACTAACCGTGAGCTCACCTGCGGTCGCCACTTCGAAGCACGGCGCGTGATCCGGCCGGGGAGACCGGCCATGCGCGCCGACGATTTCGGCGTTCACGCCGAGGGCGTTCAGCGCATCGAGCAGAAGCTCGTTGATGCGATTGAATGAGTCGCGCAGACCGGAGCCCAAGGTGGGCGCCGTGATGCTGTAGGTGATTTCGCGATGGTGGAGTACGGCTCGGCCGCCCGTGGGCCGACGGATAATCTCGATGCCCTGCAGGCGAGCTTGTTCGAGGTCATACAACCCGTGCGCGGGCTGGTTGCGTCCGAGGGATAGCGTTGGCCCGCTCCATGTGTAGACGCGCAGGACGGTCTCGCCGGTGGTGCGGGCTCTGGCGAGGAGGGCGTCGTCGACGGCCATGTTCCATGCACCCGTGGCAGGACCCGTGAGCAGGTGCCGCCAGCGCCCCGAGGCGGGGCGCTTCGATTCGCGGTGTTGCTGGAGGGGAGCGGTCACGTGGGAATGATGGGCGTGTCCAGCGCGCGATGCGAGGCCGCCGGGTGGGGTGCGGATACGAACGGCACCGAGGGAACACCCGCCTTGCGCCCGCGCGTACATTTCCTGTCCGCCATCCGCCCCACGGGGCGGCGCTCGTTCCGCAAACGCACCCCTCGATGCCGACACGCACTGCTTCTCCGCTCCCTGACGTCGACCGATTCGTCAACCGTCACATCGGTCCCGATGACAGTGACGTCGCGTCGATGTTGCGCACGCTTGGACACAGCACGCTCGATGCGCTCATCGACGCGACCATTCCGGAGAGCATCCGCATATCGAGGCCCATTGCGACCGGTGCCGCGCTCAGCGAGCACGAAGCGCTCGCGGCCTTTCGTGAGATCGCGATGCGGAACGAGGTCTACCGGTCGTATATCGGGATGGGCTACTCCGATACCATCACGCCGCCGGTGATCCAGCGAAACATCCTCGAGAACCCGGGCTGGTACACCGCATACACGCCGTATCAGGCCGAGATCGCGCAGGGTCGGCTCGAGGCGCTGCTGAACTCCCAGACGATGGTCGTCGATTTGACGGGGATGCCGATCGCCAACGCGTCGCTGCTCGATGAGGGTACGGCGGCGGCCGAAGCGATGACGATGAGCCATGGCATCGGCGCGGGATCGTCGCGCGATCGGTACTTCGTTTCGCAGGACTGTCATCCGCAGACCATCGATTGTGTACGCACGCGTGCTGAAGTGCGCGGCGTGGAGCTCGTCGTTGGCGACCATCGCACGCTGTCGTCACTCGACGACGTGTTCGGCGTACTGCTCCAGTACCCGGCGACCGATGGCTCGGTGCAGGACTATCGCGCACTGTGCGAGCGGGCTCGTGCCGCGGGCGCCATCGTCACGGTGGCGGTGGATCTCCTCAGCCTCGTGATGCTCACGCCGCCCGGAGAGTGGGGAGCCGACATCGTGGTCGGCAATTCGCAGCGGCTGGGCGTGCCACTGGGCTATGGCGGCCCGCACGCCGCGTTTCTGGCGACGCGCGATGAGCACAAGCGAAACATTCCTGGACGCATCATTGGCGTGTCGCGCGATTCGCATGGCAAGCCGGCGCTCCGGATGGCCCTCCAGACACGCGAGCAGCACATTCGGCGGGAGAAGGCAACGAGCAACGTCTGCACGGCGCAGGTGCTGCTGGCCGTGATTGCCAGCATGTACGCGGTGTATCACGGTCCCGAAGGGTTGCGTCGCATTGCCGGGCGCGTGCATGGCCTGGCATCGGCGCTGTCGCGCGGGCTCCGCAATCGGGGACATGAGGTCGGGAGCGAGGTGTTCTTCGACACCGTGCGCGTGGCCACCGGCAGCGCCACCGACCGGATCATGGAAGCGGCGCGCCAGCGTCGGATGAATCTCCGCCGGCTGGATGATGCGACGATCACCATCGCGGTTGACGAGACGACACGCATCTCCGACGTGGAGGAGCTCCTGGAGCTTTTCGGCGGCGGTGAGTCCGTGGGTGAGCTGAAGGTCGAAAAGGCCGACGTCGCGATGGACCGGCAGTTCGCGCGTACGACGCCGTTTCTCACGCACCCGACTTTTAACAGCTATCACTCCGAGACGGAGATGCTGCGCTACATCCGGGCGCTCGAGTCGCGTGATCTGTCGCTCACGCACTCGATGATCGCGCTCGGATCGTGTACGATGAAGCTGAATGCGACGTCCGAGATGTATCCGGTGACGTGGCGCGAGATCGGAGGTCTCCATCCCTTCGCGCCGCGCGAGCAGGCGGAAGGGTATCGCTTCATGTTCGACGACCTGCAGGACGCGCTCGCGGAAATAACCGGCTTCGCGGCGGTGTCCCTGCAGCCCAACGCCGGCTCACAGGGCGAGTATGCGGGCCTCGTCGTCATTCGGCAGTACCACCGGAGCCGCGGTGATGCGGAGCGCGATATCTGTCTCATTCCGCAGTCAGCGCACGGCACCAACCCGGCGAGCGCCGTGATGGCCGGAATGAAAGTGGTCGTCGTGAAGACCGATCCCAGGGGCAACATCGACGTGGCGGACCTTCGCGCCAAGGCCGAGGAGCACCAGGCGGATCTGGCGGCGCTGATGGTGACGTATCCGTCAACGCACGGTGTGTTCGAGGAGAGCATTCGCGAAGTGTGCGAGATCATCCATGCGGCCGGCGGCCAGGTGTACATGGATGGCGCCAACATGAACGCGATGGTTGGACTGTGCCGACCGGGCGACATTGGTGCCGACGTCTGCCACCTGAATCTGCACAAGACGTTCTGCATTCCGCACGGCGGTGGCGGCCCATGCCCGGGCCGCC